>NZ_JBSFSA010000035.1:0-70699 GCF_053589515.1 Streptomyces sp. NPDC003327
CGACGATGCCGGGGACGCCGACGCCGATGCCGAGGAGGCGTTCGGCGGGGACGTCCGCGGTCCGCAGGACCTCCGCGATCCCCTCCCGTACGTGCCGGAGCACCAGGTCCACGTCGTAACGGGCGGTCCGCGGACCCGAGCTGGGCAACGCCCTTTCCGTACGGGCGAGTTCGGTGAGGGTGAGGTCGAAGAGCTCGACCCTGACCCGGGTCTCGCCGACGTCGACGCCGATCATGCAGCCGCTGCCGGGGCTGATCCGCAGCAGCGTACGGGGCCGGCCTCCCGCGGAGTCGACGCTGCCGGCCTCCTCGACGAGGCCCTCGGCGACGAGTTCGGCCACCACGTTGCTGACCGATCCCGAACTCAGCCCCGTCGCGGGTCCCAGCATGAGGCGGCTCATCGGCCCGTCGAAGTACAGCCTGCGCAGTACGGCGGTGCGGTTCTCGCGCCGCAGGTCACGCACCGTACGGCCACTTCTCGCGTTCACTGGGGCCCCCGTCTCTGAAGTCGTCCGGTGCAACATACCCGTATCCCAGGCCTTGACGCGACCTTCTCATGCGGTTTAACTCACATCCTAAATTAAGCCGACGAGCGCGGGGGCGGCCGGGCCCGCCCACCGCGTCGGCCCTCCCGTCATCCCTCGAAGGGTCCTGGAGCCATGCGCAGAATCAGAGCCGCCGTCACCGGTGCCGTCACCCTCTCCCTCGTCCTCACCGCCACCGCCTGCGGCGGGGGAGAGGGCGGCGGCCAGTCGCAGCCGAAGACCCTCACCTACTGGGCCTCCAACCAGGGCTCCAGCCTGGAGGTCGACAAGAAGGTCCTCCAGCCGGAGCTCGACCGGTTCGAGAAGGAGACCGGGATCAAGGTCAAGCTGGAGGTCATCCCCTGGTCCGACCTGCTCAACCGGATCCTGACCGCCACCACCTCCGGCCAGGGCCCCGACGTCCTCAACATCGGCAACACCTGGAGCGCCTCGCTCCAGTCCACCGGAGCCCTGCTCCCCTGGGACGCGAAGAACCTCGCCGCCATCGGCGGCAAGGACCGCTTCGTCGACTCCGCCCTCGGCTCCACGGGCGCCCCCGGCCAGGACCCGGCCGCGGTCCCGCTCTACTCCATGGCCTACGCGCTCTACTACAACAAGAAGATGTTCAAGGACGCCGGCATAGCCAAGCCGCCGACGACCTGGGACGAGCTGGTCGCCACCGGCAAGAAGCTCAGCAAGGACGGGAAGTGGGGCATCGGCGTCGAGGGCGCCAACCTCTCCAACAACATCCACCAGGTCTTCGTCCTCGGCAAGCAGCACGGCGCCGACTTCTTCACCGCCGACGGCAAGGCCGACTTCACCTCCGACGGTGCCGTGGCCGCCGTCAAGCAGTACGTCGACCTCATGGCCTCCGCCAAGATCGTCGCGCCCGGCAACGCCGAGTACGCCCAGAACCAGTCCCTCAGCGACTTCGCCAAGGACCGCACCGGCATGGTGCTCTGGCAGACCCCCGCGCAGACCTTCGCCGCCCAGGGCATGAGCGAGGACGAGTGGGGCGTCGCCCCCGCGCCCGTCCCCTCCGGCACCCCCGGGCAGGGGACCCAAACCAACTCCATGGTCGCCGGCATCAACATGGCCGTCTTCAAGAACAGCAAGAACCTGGACGGCGCGCTGAAGTTCGTGAAGTTCATGACCGGCGACGAGGAGCAGGTCCTCCTCAACAAGGCGTACGGCTCCGTCCCCCCGGTCAAGAGCGCCCAGCAGGACCCCGCCTTCAGCACCCCCTCGCTCGCCGTCATCCGCGACACGCTCGCCACCAGCGCCGCCGCCCTGCCGCAGGTCCCCGAGGAGTCCCAGTTCGAGACCGTCGTCGGCACCGCGGTGAAGGAGCTGTTCGCCGACGCCGCCGCCGGCCGGGCCGTCACCACCGAGTCCGTACGGGCCAAGCTCGACAAGGCCCAGCAGCAGATGCCGAAGAAGTAGGCCACGCCTCCCATGACCCAGACCGCCGTCACTCAGCGCAGTGAACGGGCGGCGCGCAAGGCCGCACCCGGAGAGGCGCCCGCCCCGCGCCGCTCCGGGCGCCGCCGCACCGCACTGCCGTACCTGCTGCTCCTGCCCGCGCTCCTCCTCGAACTCCTCGTCCACCTCGTCCCGATGCTCATGGGCCTCGGCATGAGCTTCAAGGAGCTCACCCAGTTCTTCATCCGCGACTGGGCGGCCGCCCCCTGGGCCGGCCTCGACAACTACACCGTCTCCGTCGACTTCGACGCCCCGGTCGGGCAGGCGCTCCTGAAGTCCTTCCTCACCACCTGCCAGTTCACCGTCCTCTCCGTCGGCATCTGCTGGCTCCTCGGCACCGCCGCGGCAGTCTTCCTCCAGGAGAACTTCCGCGGCCGCGGCGTCCTGCGCACCCTCTTCCTCGTCCCGTACGCCCTGCCGGTCTACGCCGCCGTCATCACCTGGGCGTTCATGTTCCAGCGGGACAACGGCCTCATCAACCACGTCCTCCACGACCAGCTCGGCATCGGCGACAGCCCCGCCTTCTGGCTGATCGGCGACAACAGCTTCTGGGCCCTGCTGGTCGTCTCCGTCTGGAAGGGCTGGCCCTTCGCCTTCCTGACCGTCATGGCCGGACTGCAGAACATCCCCCGGGACATGTACGAAGCGGCCGCCCTCGACGGCGCCGGGGTCTGGCAGCAGATCCGCCACATCACCCTGCCGTCCCTGCGCCCGGTCAACCAGGTCCTCGTGCTCGTCCTGTTCCTGTGGACGTTCAACGACTTCAACACGCCCTTCGTGCTCTTCGGCAAGGCGGCGCCCGAAGCGGCGGACCTGATCTCGCTCCACATCTACCAGTCGTCCTTCCAGACGTGGAACTTCGGCACCGGCTCGGCCATGTCCGTGCTGCTCCTGCTCTTCCTCCTCCTCGTCACGGGCGTCTACCTCCTGCTCACCACCAGGGGAAGGAAGACCTCCGATGTCTGAACCCGCCCGGCCCGGGACCGCCCCGGCCGCCACGCCCGCCATGCCCGGCGCCCCGGCCCCGCGACGGCCGGGACCCGCCCGCTCGCCGATGGCCGCGCCCCGCTCCTTCCTCTGGACCCGGCGGATCTTCCTGACCCTCCTCACCGGCTTCGTCCTGCTGCCGGTGTACGTCATGGTCTCCAGCTCCCTGAAGCCGCTCGCGGACGTCTCGGGCACGTTCCAGTGGTTCCCCTCCGGGCTCACCCTGCGCCCGTACGTCGACATCTGGGACACCGTCCCGCTCGCCGACTACTTCCTGAACTCCCTCGCCGTCGCGGGCGCCGCCACCGTCTTCTCCGTGACCGTGGCGATCTTCGCCGCCTACGGCGTCAGCCGCTACGACTTCCGCGGCAAGCGGGTCTTCACCGTCACCGTCCTGTCGACGCAGATGTTCCCCGGCATCCTCTTCCTGCTGCCGCTCTTCCTCATCTACGTCAACATCGGCAACGCCACGGGCCTCGCCCTTTTTGGCTCCCGCGAAGGGCTGATCCTCACCTATCTGACCTTCTCGCTGCCCTTCTCCATCTGGATGCTGACTGGCTACTTCGACTCGATCCCGCGCGAGCTCGACGAGGCCGCGAAGGTCGACGGATGCGGCCCGGTCGCCGCCCTCTTCCGGGTGATCGTGCCCGCCGCCGTCCCCGGCATCGTCGCCGTCGCCGTGTACGCGTTCATGACCGCCTGGGGCGAGGTGCTCTTCGCATCCGTCATGACCAACGACACGACCCGCACCCTCGCCGTCGGACTCCAGGGGTACGCCACCCAGAACGACGTCTACTGGAACCAGGTCATGGCCGCGTCCCTGGTGGTGAGCGTCCCCGTCGTCGCCGGGTTCCTCTTCCTCCAGCGCTACCTTGTCGCCGGCCTCACCGCGGGCGCCGTCAAGTGACGCGCCCCGCCCGTCCCCCGCTTCCCCCGCCTCCTCCGCTTCCCCCGCCCCCGCCCCCTCCGCTCCCCCCGTCTCCTCCGCTTTCCCCGCCCCCTCCGCCGACCTCCGGCCCGTCACGAAGAGGTTCCCCGTGTCCGCATCCACCGACCCCCGCACGATCGACCTCGCGGCCTTCGGGCCGGACTTCACCTGGGGTACGGCCACCTCCGCGTACCAGATCGAGGGAGCCGTCGCCGAGGACGGCCGCGCCCCCTCCATCTGGGACACCTTCTCCCACACCGCCGGGAAGATCGACAACGACGACCACGGCGACACCGCCTGCGACCACTACCACCGCTGGCCCGAGGACATCGCCCTCATGAAGGAGCTGGGCACCGACGCCTACCGGATGTCCGTCGCCTGGCCCCGCGTCGTCCCCGGCGGCGACGGACCCGTCAACGCCGCGGGACTCGACTTCTACGACCGGCTCGTCGACGGCCTGCTCGACGCCGGCATCACCCCCTCCGTCACCCTCTACCACTGGGACCTGCCCCAGGCGCTCCAGGACCGCGGCGGCTGGACCTCCCGCGAGACCGCCGAGCACCTCGCCGCGTACGCCTCCGTCGTCGCCGGCCGCCTCGGCGACCGCGTCACCCAGTGGGCCACCCTCAACGAGCCGCTCTGCTCGGCGTGGATCGGACACCTGGAGGGCCGGATGGCCCCGGGCCTGACCGACCTGACGGCCGCGGTGCGCGCCTCGTACCACCTGCTCCTCGGCCACGGCCTCGCCACGGCGGCGGTCCGCGCCGCCGCCCCCGGCGCGCGGATCGGCCTCGTCACCAACCACTCCACCGTCGCGCCCGCCTCCACCCGCCCCGAGGACGTCGCCGCCGCCACCCGCGCCGACGGCCACTCCAACCGGTGGTGGCTCGACCCGGTCTACGGCCGCGGCTTCCCCGAGGACATGCGAGAGCTGTACGGGGTCGAACTCCCCGAGCGCCCGGGGGACATGGACCTGATCGCCGCCCCGCTGGACTGGCACGGCCTCAACTACTACTTCCCCGTCACCGTCGCCGACGACCCGACGGGCCCCGCCCCGTACGCCCGCGAGGTCCGCCTCCCCGACGTGCCCCGCACCGGGATGGACTGGCAGATCGACGGCGGCGGCCTGGAGGCCTTCCTGCTCCGCCTCACCGAGGAGTACGGCGTGCGGAAGCTGTACGTGACGGAGAACGGCTCCGCGTTCCCCGACACGGTCGGCCCCGACGGCTCCGTCCACGACCCGGACCGCGCCGGCTACCTGGAGGAGCACCTCGCGGCCTGCGCCCGCGCCGTCCGCAAGGGCGCCCCGCTGGCCGGGTACTACGCGTGGTCCCTGCTGGACAACTTCGAGTGGGCCTACGGGTACGACAAGCGGTTCGGGCTCGTCCACGTCGACTACGCGACGCAGCGCCGGACGGTGAAGACGAGCGGCCGCCGCTACGCGGACATCATCCGCGCACACCGGGCGGAGCACCGCTGACCCGGTGACCGGCGGGGAGGGGGCGCGGACGGGGGAGCGGGGACGGGGGAACGGGGACGGCTCCCCCTCCTGGAGCACGGCTCGCCCTCCCGGCCACGGCTCCCCCTCCCGGGGACGGCTCCCCCTCCCGGGGACGGCTCGCTCCCTGGGACGGCTCGCCCCGCGCGGGGTGCGGTCGCCGCCCGTCGCCCGAGGTGCCGTGCGGGGCTGCCCGACCGTGATCAGGCGGAGCCGCGCGGCACGAGCACCGGCTCGAAGACCCTCGTGCACGGTTCGGGCGGCAGTCCGCCGGCGAGCCGCTCGGCGAGCAGACGCGCCATCCCGGCGGCCATCGCCTCCACCGGCTGCCGTACGGTCGTGAGCGGCGGCCGGCAGCGGTGCGCGGCCTCGGAGTCGTCGAAGCCGACGACCGCCACGTCCTCCGGGACGGCGATCCCCCGCTCCCGGAGGTACTGGCAGGCGCCCCGCGCCATCAGGTCGTTGGCGGCGAACACGGCGTCGGTGCCCGGCTGTTCCCTCAGGAGCCGCTCCATCGCCTCCCGGCCGCTCTCCGCCGTGAACCGTCCCCGGACGACCGGGACGGCGGCCACGCCGCGAGCGGTGAAGAACTCCACGAAGCCGTCGAGGCGTTCCCGGGCCGTCGGCGCGGTCAGGGGCGCCGCGATCGTGGCCGGCCGGCGGCGTCCGGTGGCCCACAGGTGCGCGGCGGCGAGCCGGGCGCCCGCCGCGTTGTCGAGGTCGACCGCGTCGCACCGCGAGGCGTCGTGCGTCGCCGCGTCCCGTCCCCCCTCGCCACGACGCGGCCGGCCGAACAGCACCGTGGGGAGACCCGCTGCCACCAGCATCGCCGGCAGCGGGTCGTCCGCGTCGAGGGACACCACCAGGGCACCGTCGGCGCCTCCCTGCCCTACGTACTCCACGAGTTGGGACCTGGCCTGCTCGGACTCGGCGACCAGCAGCACCGGCTGGACGGCGTGCGCGCGCAGCTCGGGCAGGACGCCGTCCACCACGCGCCCGAAGAAGGGGTCGCTGAAGATCCTGGCGCCGAAGGCGGTGTCCGTCGCGGAGAGCACCAGGGCGACGGTGCCCGTCCGGCGCGTCACCAGGGAACGGGCCGCCTGGTTGGGCGTGTAGCCGATCCGGGCGATCGCGCCGCGCACCGCGTCCTGCAGGTGGGGCGCCACGTTCCGCACGCCGTTGACGACGCGCGACACGGTCGCGCGGGACACCCCCGCCTCACGTGCGACGTCCTCCAGAGTCGGCGCTCGATTCCCCACCCGTGCACCTTAACGGGCCCGCGGAAAGGGCGTGTCGGGTGGGCGGGGCGCTCCGGCCACCTTCTCGGCGGCGTCGAGCGCCGGCTTGCGACCGTTGGTATCGACACTTAATGAAAGACAAAAGAAAAGTCGTGTCACGTGCCTTGACCGTCAACTCCCGTGCCGGGCAAGGTTTCGGGAGAGCGCTCTCCCATGTTTCCGCCCCGTATCCCCAGGAGCCCCCATGTCTTCCGTCGGGTCCCCGCCGGCCTTCCGGCGCCCCGCCCCAGCAGTCCGGCGGACCACCGTCGGCACGCTCGTCGCCGCGCTCGCCGGCGGCCTCCTCGCCGTCGTCCCCGCCACGACGGCCCAGGCCGCCCCCACCCTGCTCTCCCAGGGCAGGACCGCAACCGCCTCCTCCGTCGAAGGCGCCGTCTTCTCCGCCGCAGCCGCCGTCGACGGAAACCTCACCGGCACCCGCTGGGCCAGCCAGTGGAGCGACCCCCAGTGGCTCCAGGTCGACCTCGGCAGCCGCGCCACCCTCAGCAGCGCCGTCCTGACCTGGGAGGCCGCCTACGGCAAGAGCTACCAGATCCAGGCCTCCGACAACGGCACCGACTGGCGGACCGTCACCACCGTCACCGCCGGCGACGGCGGCACCGACGAGGTCACCCTCTCCGGCTCCGGCCGCTACGTCCGGATGAACGGCCTCACCCGCGGCACCGGATACGGCTACTCCCTCTGGGAGTTCCAGGTCTACGGCTCCACCGACGGCACCGGCCCGCAGCTGCCGGGCGGCGGCGACCTCGGCCCCAACGTGCACGTCATCGATCCCTCGACCCCGAACATCCAGGGCAAGCTGGACCAGGTCTTCCAGGAGCAGGAGTCGGCCCAGTTCGGCTCCGGCCGGCACGCCTTCCTCTTCAAGCCCGGCACGTACAACAACCTGAACGCGCAGATCGGCTTCTACACCCAGATCGCCGGTCTCGGGCTCCGCCCCGGCGACACCACCATCAACGGCGACGTGACCGTCGACGCGGGCTGGTTCAACGGCAACGCCACCCAGAACTTCTGGCGCGGCGCCGAGGGCCTGACCCTCAACCCGGTCAACGGAACCAACCGGTGGGCGGTCTCGCAGGCGTCCTCCTTCCGCCGCATGCACGTCAAGGGCGGCCTCAACCTGTCGCCGAACGGCTACGGCTGGGCCTCCGGCGGTTACATCGCCGACTCCAAGATCGACGGCCAGGTCGGCAACTACTCGCAGCAGCAGTGGTACACCCGCGACAGCTCGATCGGCGGCTGGTCCAACAGCGTCTGGAACCAGACCTTCTCCGGCACCGAGGGCGCGCCCGCGACCTCCTTCCCCGAGCCGCGCTACACCACGCTCGCCACCACGCCGATCTCCCGCGAGAAGCCCTACCTCTACCTCGACGGCTCGGAGTACAAGGTCTTCGCGCCCGCCAAGCGCGTGAACGCCCGCGGCACCACCTGGGCCAACGGCACCCCGCAGGGCGAGTCCGTCCCGCTCAGCCAGTTCTACGTGGTCAAGCCGGGCGCCACCGCCGCCACCATCAACCAGGCGCTCGCCCAGGGCCTGCACCTGCTGTTCACCCCGGGCGTCTACCACGTCGACCAGACCATCAACGTGAACCGGGCGAACACCATCGTGCTCGGCCTCGGCCTCGCCACGATCGTCCCCGACAACGGCGTCACCGCGATGCGCGTCGCCGACGTCGACGGCGTCCGGCTCGCCGGCTTCCTCATCGACGCGGGCCCGGTCAACTCCCCGACGCTGCTGGAGATCGGCCCGCAGGGCGCCGCCGCCGACCACGCCGCCAACCCCACCACCGTGCAGGACGTGTACATCCGCATCGGCGGCGCCCACGTCGGCAAGGCCACCACCAGCATGGTCGTGAACAGCGACGACGCCATCATCGACCACACCTGGGTGTGGCGCGCCGACCACGGCGACGGCTGGGGCTGGGAGACCAACCGCGCCGACTACGGCGTCCGCGTCAACGGCGACGACGTCCTCGCCACCGGCCTCTTCGTCGAGCACTTCAACAAGTACGACGTCGAGTGGTACGGCGAGCGCGGCCGCACGATCTTCTACCAGAACGAGAAGGCCTACGACGCGCCCAACCAGGCCGCCATCCAGAACGGCACCACCAAGGGCTACGCCGCCTACCGCGTCGACGACTCCGTGAACACCCACGAGGCGTGGGGCCTGGGCAGCTACTGCAACTACAACGTGGACCCGACCATCGTCCAGGACCACGGCTTCAAGGCGCCCGTCAAGCCGGGGGTGAAGTTCCACAGCCTCCTCGTGGTGTCCCTCGGCGGCATGGGCCACTACAACCACGTCATCAACGACACCGGGGCGTCCACCATCCCCGCCGGCACCTCCACCGTGCCCTCCACCGTCGTCTCCTTCCCCTGACCGTCCCGCCGGGACGCGCCCCGAAGGGCGCGCCCCGGCCCCCCGACCCCTTCCGGGCGGCGCTCCGTCACCCCGCCGCGCCGCCCGGAAGGCGTTCTCCCCTCCCCCTCCCGGTCAAGGAGCCTTCATGACCACCGCCCCGACCCCACGAAGGAAGGCCCGCACCACGGCCTCGCTCGTGTCCCTCGGCGTCCTGCTCGCCACCTCCGCCACCGTGCTGTCCGCGACCCCGGCCACCGCCGCCGAGATCCTCCTCTCCCAGGGGAAGACCGCCACCGCCTCCTCCACCGAAGGCGCCGGCTACGCCGCGTCCGCCGCGGTCGACGGCAACCTGACCGGCACCCGCTGGGCGAGCCAGTGGACGGACGCCCAGTGGTTCCAGGTCGACCTCGGCGCACGCAAGGACCTCACCCGAACCGTCCTCACCTGGGAGGGCGCCTACGGCAAGAGCTACGAGATCCAGGCGTCCGACAACGGCACCGACTGGCGCACCCTGAAGACCGTGACGGCCGGCGACGGCGGCACGGACGACCTCGCCGTCTCCGGCTCGGGCCGCTACGTCCGCATGCAGGGCCTCAGCCGCGCCACCGGATACGGCTACTCCCTGTGGGAGTTCCAGGTCTACGGCACCGACGGCGGAACCACTCCTCCGCCCGGCGGCGCGGTCAGGGTGACCGGCTCGCAGGGCAACTGGCGGCTGACCGTCGGCGGACAGCCGTACACGGTCAAGGGACTCACCTGGGGGCCCGCGATGGCCGACGCCCCCCGCTACATGCCGGACCTGAGGTCCATGGGCGTCAACACCGTCCGCACCTGGGGCACGGACGCCTCCAGCAAGCCCCTGCTCGACGCCGCGGCCGCCCAGGGACTCAAGGTCGTCAACGGCTTCTGGCTCCAGCCCGGCGGCGGCCCCGGTTCCGGCGGGTGCGTCAACTACGTCACCGACACGACCTACAAGAACACCGCGCTCACCGAGTTCGCCACATGGGTCGACACCTACAAGTCCCACCCCGCCACGCTCATGTGGAACGTCGGCAACGAGTCCGTCCTCGGCCTGCAGAACTGTTACGGCGGCGCCGAGCTGGAGGCCCAGCGCAACGCGTACACGACCTTCGTCAACGACGTCGCCAAGAAGATCCACTCCATCGACCCCGACCACCCCGTGACCTCCACGGACGCGTGGACCGGCGCCTGGCCCTACTACAAGCGCAACGCCCCCGACCTCGACCTGTACTCGATGAACTCCTACGGCAACCTCTGCAAGGTGCGCCAGGACTGGATCGACGGCGGGTACGACAAGCCGTACCTCATCACCGAGGGCGGCCCCGCCGGCGAGTGGGAGGTCCCCGACGACGTCAACGGCGTCCCCGACGAGCCGACCGACGTCCAGAAGGCCGACGGCTACACCACGGGCTGGAACTGCGTCACCGCCCACCAGGGCGTCGCCCTCGGCGCCACCCTCTTCCACTACGGCCTCGAACACGACTTCGGCGGCGTCTGGTTCAACCTCCTGCCCGACGGCCTGAAGCGGCTGTCGTACTACGCCGTCAAGAAGGCCTACACGGGCAGCACCGCGGGCGACAACACCCCGCCCGTCATCACGAACATGACCGTCGGCACGCCCACCGCGGCGCCGGCCGGCCGGGAGTTCACGGTCCGCGCCGACATCCGGGACCCCGACGGCGACCCGATCACCCCCAGGATCTACCTCAGCGGCAACTACGCCAGCGGCGACAAGCGCCTCGTCGACGCGCGGTGGCGCTCCCTCGGCAACGGCACCTTCGCCGTCACCGCGCCCGAGAAGCTCGGCGTCTGGAAGGTCTACGTCCAGGCCGAGGACGGCCGCGGCAACGCCGGCATCGAGACCAAGTCCGTCAAGGTCGTCGCCCCGCCCGTCAGCGGCACCAACCTCGCCCTGAACAGGCCCACCACCGCCTCCTCCGCCCAGGCCTCCTACGGCGACTGTCCCTGCCCGCCCGAGCGGGCCACCGACGGCAACCCCGCCACCCGCTGGGCCAGCGACTGGAGCGACCCTCAGTGGATCCGGGTCGACCTCGGCTCGGCCAAGCCCATCCGTACGGTCCAGCTCGTCTGGGACCCGGCCTACGCCCGCGCCTACGAGGTCCAGGTCTCCGACGACGGCACGACCTGGCGGACCGTCCACACCACCACGAACGGCGACGGCGACGTCGACACCGTCGAGACGACCGCCACCGCCCGCCACGTACGGCTCCACCTCACCGCCCGCGGCACGGGCTGGGGCTACTCGCTCCACGAACTCGGCATCTACGCCTGACCCGAACCGATCCCGAGGAGACCACCATGAGAATCCGCGGCCGGACCCTGTCCGCGTTGCTGCTCGCCACCGCCCTGGGCGCCTCCGCGCTCACCGTCGACACCGTCACCGCCGCCGCCACCGCCCGCGGGGCCGCGCCGGCGGCCACCGCCCCGCACACCGCCCACGCCGGTCGCACCGCGGTCGCCGCCCACGCCGGTCACACCGCACGCGCCGCCGCCCTTCCCTCCGGCGACGACCCCGACGGCGACGGCTACATCCCCGCGAACCCGCCCGTCACCGGGGTCACCCCGTCCACGGCCACCCCGCCGCCCGCCTACCACCACGAGTTCCAGGCCGGCTGCTCCGTCACCCACACCGCGCCGGACGACCCGATCGTCTACCCGGGTCGGTCCGGCGCGTCCCACGACCACACGTTCATGGGCAACACCTCCACCAACGCCGCCAGCACCACCGGCTCGCTCTACGGAGGACGCACCAGCTGCAAGGCGCCCGCGGACGCCTCCGCGTACTGGATGCCCTCGCTGTACAAGGGCGACCAGAAGATCCTGCCCGTGGGCCCGCAGGTCATCTACTACAAGGCGGGCGTGACCGACTACCGGAGCGTGCGGCCCTTCCCCAGGGGACTGCGGTTCGTCGTCGGCAGCCCGACCCAGACCGCGCAGGAGTTCCGGAGTCACAAGGGCTTCGTCGAGGGCTGGGAGTGCGGTGACAGCTTCTTCAACACCGACATCCCGGCGAGCTGCCCGAGCCGGCCCGACGTCCAGCTCAACCTCCGCATGCAGGCGCCCAGTTGCTGGAACGGCCTGCACCTCGACACGCCCGACCACAAGAGCCACATGGCATACCCGGTGGTCAAGCCCGGCACCAACGACAACATGTGCCCGGCCTCCCACCCGGTCGCCCTGCCGATGATCGAGTTCAAGATGGCGTGGCCGGTCAACGGCGACATGAGCCAGGTCCGGCTGGCCAGCGGCCGCGGCTACTCCTTCCACTACGACTTCTTCAACGCCTGGGAGGAGCGCACCCTCAAGGCCCTCGTCGACCACTGCATCGTCGGCGGCCTCCAGTGCGACACCCGGGGCTTCGACCTCTACCGCCCCGAGCGCGGCACGGTGCTGAACGCCGACCACCTCCTGCCCTGACCCCTGCCCACCCCGTACGGGGCGGCCCGGACGCCCGTCGCGGCGGCCGGGCCGCCCCCGTGCGGCCCCCGACCGGAGTTCCCCATGCCCGCCGACGCCCGCATCCCCGACGCCCGCATCCCCGACGCCCGCATCGCCACCGACGACCGATTCCTCGACGACGACGCCCTCATCGACCTCCTGCCCCCGGACTTCCGCGTCGGCGCCGCCACCTCCGCCTACCAGATCGAGGGCGCCGCCGCCGAGGACGGCCGCACCCCCTCCATCTGGGACACCTTCTGCCGCGTCCCGGGAGCCGTCGTCGGCGGCGACACCGGGGACGTGGCCTGCGACCACTACCACCGGATGCCCGAGGACGTCGCCCTGCTCGCCGCGCTCGGCCTCGACACGTACCGCTTCTCCGTCTCCTGGCCCCGCGTCCAGCCCGGCGGCCGCGGCCCCGCCAACCCCGCGGGCCTCGCCTTCTACGACCGGCTCGTCGACACGCTCCTCGCCCACGGCGTCACCCCCTGGCTGACGCTCTACCACTGGGACCTGCCCCAGGAACTCCAGGACGCCGGCGGCTGGCCCGCCCGCGACACCGCCCACCGGTTCGCCGACTACGCCGAACTCGTCCACGACCGCCTCGGCGACCGCGTCACCCACTGGACCACCCTCAACGAGCCCTTCTGCTCCGCGGTCCTCGGCCACGTCGAGGGCGTGCACGCACCCGGCGGCCGCTCCCTCGCCGACGGGGTCCGTGCCGTCCACCACCTGCACCTGGCGCACGGCCTCGCCGTCCGACGACTCCGCGCCGCCGCCCGCCGGCCCCTCGACCTGGCCGTCACCCACCTCCTCGGCACCAGCGGGCCCGCCACCGACAGCCCGGCCGACCGCGAGGCGGCCCGCCGCGCCGACGCCTTCGGCTTCCGCTTCTACCTCGACCCGGTCCTGCGCGGCTCCTACCCGCGGGACCTGGTCGAGGACCTCGCCCGCCACGGCGTCACCATCCCGGTGCGGGACGGCGACCTGGAGACCATCGCCGCCCCCGTCGACACCCTCGGCGTCAACTACTACCGCTCCATGCGGTCCTCCGGGACCGACGAGCACGGCGCCACCACCGACGCCCACGGCCTCCCCGTCACCCGCAACCTGCCGCACGGCGGCCTCCCCGTCACCGGCCTCGGCTGGGAGGTGATGCCCCACGACCTCACCGACCTCCTCCTGCGGATCGCCCGCGACTACCCGGGCGTGCCGATGGTCGTCACCGAGAGCGGCGCCGCCTACGAGGACCGGCCCGACGCCGGCGGCTTCGTCGACGACACCGCCCGCACCGCCTACCTCTCCGCCCACCTCGCCGCCGTCTCCCGCGCCCGTACGGAGGGAGCGGACGTACGCGGCTACTTCGCCTGGTCCCTCCTCGACAACTTCGAATGGGGCTACGGCTACGCCCAGCGGTTCGGGCTCGTCCGCGTCGACTACGCCACGCAGACCCGCACGCCCAAGCGCAGCGCCCTCTGGCTCCGCGACACGGCCCGCCGCGTCCGCCGCGCCCCCACGCCCGCGGCACCGTGACCGCGCGGCCGGTGACCGGTCGCCCCGGGCCCGGTCACCTCCGCGAGGTGGGTACGACCGGGGCTCCGGCCGCCGCATTCCGGGGCGCCCGCCCGCGCCTGTCCCGCCGACCCCGTCCGAGCCGCCCCCGCCTGCCCCGCCGACCCCGTCCCCGCCCGCGTACCCTCGGAGCCGTGCCCGTTCCGTCCCGTCTCCACCGCGTCGCCGTCCTCGTCCTGGAGGGCGCCAAGCCCCTCGACGTCGGGATCCCCGCCCAGGTCTTCACGACCCGCGCGAGCATGCCGTACGAAGTGCGCGTCTGCGGCGCCGCCCCCGGCACCGTCGCCGGCGGGGACGGCCTCTCCTACCAGGTGGCCCACGGTCTCGACACCCTGCGGTGGGCCGACATCGTCTTCGTGCCCGGCTACCGCTTCCCCGACCGCGAGGACCCGCCGCAGGCCGTCGTCGAGGCGCTGATCGCCGCCCACGCGCGCGGCGCGCGGCTCGCCGCCATCTCCACCGGGGCCTTCGCGCTCGCCGCCACCGGCCTCCTCGACGGCCGGCGCGCCACCACCCACTGGCACTACGCCCAGGCCCTCGCGGCGAAGTGGCCGCGCGTGCGCGTCGACGAGAACGTCCTCTTCGTCGACGAGGGCAGCGTCCTCACCTCCGCGGGCGCCGCCTCCGGCATCGACCTGTGCCTGCACATCCTCCGCGGCGACCTCGGCGTGGCCGCCTCCAACCATGCCGCCCGCCGCCTCGTCGCCGCCCCCTACCGCAGCGGCGGCCAGGCACAGTACGTGCCGCGCAGCGTGCCGGAACCGCTCGGCGAACGGTTCGCCGCCACCCGCGAATGGGCGCTGCACCGGCTCGACGAGCCCCTCACCCTCGAAGCGCTCGCCCGGCACGCGGCCGTCTCCCCGCGCACCTTCTCGCGCCGCTTCGTCGAGGACACCGGCTACACCCCCATGCAGTGGGTGATGCGCGCCCGCGTCGACATGGCCCGCGAACTCCTCGAACGCTCCGAGCGCGGCGTCGAGCAGATCGCCGCCGACGTCGGCCTCGGCACCGGCGCCAACCTCCGCCTCCACTTCCAGCGCATCCTCGGCACCACGCCCAGCGACTACCGGCGCACCTTCGCCCGGGGCGAGTGAAACACCAGCTCGGAGGCGGGACGCCCGCCGGGGCCCGACCCAAAGGATCACGCCAACCCCTTGGCGCGATCCTTGCGGACCGTGGCGATCGCGCCGCTGTCCCGGGCCGCCGCGCCGCGCGAACCTTGGTGGCGAAACGGAAGGGACACCGCTCATGACTCGCATCGCCATCAACGGATTCGGCCGCATCGGACGCAACGTGCTCCGCGCCCTCCTGGAGCGCGACACCGCCCTGGAGATCGTCGCCGTCAACGACCTGACGGAGCCCGCCACGCTCGCGCGGCTGCTCGCCTTCGACACGACCTCCGGCCGCCTCGGCCGCCCCGTGAGCGTCGAGGGCAACACCCTCGTCGTCGACGGCCGCCGCATCCAGGTGACCGCCGAGCGCGAGCCCGCCCAGCTCCCCTGGGCCGAACTCGGCGTCGACATCGTCCTGGAGGCCACCGGCCGCTTCACCTCGGCCAAGGCCGCCCGCGCCCACCTCGACGCCGGCGCGAAGAAGGTGCTCGTCAGCGCCCCCTCCGACGGCGCCGACGTCACCCTCGCCTACGGTGTCAACACCGACGCGTACGACGCCGACCTCCACACCATCGTGTCGAACGCCTCCTGCACCACCAACGCGCTCGCCCCGCTGGCCGCCGTCCTCGACGACCTCGCCGGCATCGAGCACGGCTTCATGACCACCGTGCACGCCTACACCCAGGAGCAGAACCTCCAGGACGGCCCGCACCGCGACCCGCGCCGTGCCCGCGCCGCCGGCGTCAACATCGTCCCGACGACGACGGGCGCCGCGAAGGCCATCGGCCTGGTGCTCCCGAACCTCGACGGCAAGCTCTCCGGCGACTCGATCCGCGTCCCCGTACCGGTCGGCTCCATCGTCGAGCTCAACACCACCGTCGCCCGCGACGTCACCCGCGACGAGGTCCTCGCGGCCTACCGCACCGCCGCCGAGGGCCCGCTGGCCGGTGTCCTGGAGTACTCGGAGGACCCGCTGGTCTCCGCCGACATCGTCGGCAACCCGCACTCCTCGATCTTCGACGCGGAGCTGACGCGGGTCGACGGCCGCCACGTCAAGGTCGTCGCCTGGTACGACAACGAGTGGGGCTTCTCCAACCGGGTCATCGACACCCTCCAGCTCCTCGCGGGCTGATCCCCGGTGGCTCGCCACCGCGGCCGGGGCTCGTGACCTCCGGCCGTCCGCGGCGGGCGAGCCACCTCCCCACGGCGCCCCCGAGGCCCGATGCCTCCCCGCATCGGAGGGCCTCGGGGGCTCGCCGTCGGGGGTCCACCGAAGACCCCGGGGCCGCACCGGGCGCCGTCCCCGTCCGAAGCGGCCCCGGCCGCCCCACCCGGCCCCCCCCAACCCGGTCCGGCCCCCGGGAGGACCGGCGCCGGGCCGACGCACCGGCCCCGAGGTCAGGGCGACGCGCCGTCCAGCATCGCCGGAAGTTCGACACGGGAGCGGATGCCGAGGCGGGCGAACACGCTCCGCAGATGGTGGTCGACCGTGCGCGGACTGAGCGTCAGCCGGTCCGCCACCTCCTGGTTCGTGGCCCCCTCGGCCACGAGCCGCGCGATGCGCTGCTGCTGCGGCGTCAGGGCCCGCACCGCCGACGGATCCCCCGGCGCGCCGCTCGTCGCCCCCGTCGCGCGCAGCTCCGAACGCGCGTGCTCCGCCCAGCCCTCCGCCGCGGCCCGCTCGAACGTCACCAGCGCGTCCCGCAGCGGCCCGCGCGCCTCACCCGGCCGCCGACGGCGCCGCAGCCACGTCCCGTACGCGAGCAGCGTCCGCGCCCGCTCGAAGTCGTTCCCGACGCCCTCGTGGTGACGCAGCGCCACCCCGAACCACCGCGCCGCCTCCTCGCCCCCCGCGAGCAGCGCCCTGCACCGCGCCAACTGCGCCGGAGCCGGACCGTCGACCCCGCACGCCGCCCACAGCGCGTACTCCTCCGTCGCCTCCCGGGCCTCCGCCTCCCGCCCGGAGGCCACCGCCGCCTCCACGAAGCACGGCACGGCCAGCATCCGCAGCGCGAAGTGCCCGCCCCTGGGCCCCGGCCGCACCAGCGGGAACAGCCGCGCCGCCGCCTGCGCGGCCAGCCCGCGCCCCAGCTCGGCCCGCGCGAGCGCCCACTCCGCCAGCGTCGTCGCCTGGGCGAGCCCGTGCGGACGCGCCACGGCGAGCGCCCGCCCGGCGTGCTCGACCACCGCCGCCCCGTCCCGCGCCACCACCGACGACACGAGGGCGAGGACGGCGTGCTGGTGCGCGGCGACGTTCCGCTGCCCCGTCAGCTCCGCCGCCCGCAGCCCCTCCCTGGCCGTCCGCGCCGCCCTGCTGTACCGCCCGGCGCGCAGCTCCGCGTACGCGAGGTGCTCCAGCGCCCGCGGCAGCAGCGCCGTACGCTGCTCCGCACGCGCCCGCGCGAGCGCCCGCGCGTGGACCCGGGCGGCCGCCGCCGTGTCCCCGAGCACCAGCGCGGCGGAACCGGCCCGCAGCAGCAGCCGGGGCTCCTCCTCAGCACCGTCGAGCGCGACCACCCGCGCCAGCGGCGAACGCGCCTCGTCCAGCCGTACGGTGAGGGCGGCCCGCAGTCCGACGAGGAAGTCCCGCTCCGTGCCCCCCACACCCGCCGCCGCGTCGAGCGCGGCCAGACACCCGGGCACGTCCCCCGCGGCCCACGCCGCCTCCATCGCGAGGAACCGCGCGTCGGAGGCCTCGACCGGCGCCTGCTCGCCGAGCAGCTCCGCCGCCTGCAGAAACGCCTCGTGCGCGTCCATGACCGGACCACCCGCGAACACCGCGAGCCCGCGCACCAGCTGGGCCCGCCCCCGTACCACGGCGGTGAGGGCGCGCACGGCGGTCGGCGGGCCCAGCCGGTCGGCCCGATGCCGCTCGCCCCACCCCGGCAGCGCCCGGCCCGGAAGCCCGTGATCCGCGGCGAGCAGGGCCCGCCGCAGAAACGGGTCCTCGAAGCGCAGCACCCCGTGGGCGCGCAGCAGCAGCCCGTCCGCGACGAGCCCGTCCAGCGCCTCGACGGAGACCCGCGCCGCCCGCGCCCGCGCGAGCACCGCCTCGATCGGTGCCTCGTACGGTGCTCCGCGCCGCCCGGCGCCGCCCTCGCCCGCCCCGGCGCCTCCCTCGACCTCGCCCTCGATCTCGGCCTCGCCCTCGCTCTCGACGTGCTCCGGTCCGTCGTACAGACCGGCCGGCCCCCCGACGCGGCACGCCAGCGCCACCGCCGCGAGCAGGCGACGCGAGTCCGCCGGGAGGCCGTCGAGGAAGCCGCCGTACACCTCGGCGAGCACGGCACCGTCGACCACCGGGCCGTCCGGCAGGGGAGCCGCGCCCGTGAGCCGGGCCGCGGACAGGCGGCGCACCGCCGCCGTGAGGACGCCCGGATGACCGGCGGCCTCGGCGAGGAGCCGGTCGGCGACCCGGACCGCGGGCGGCACCGGCGCCACGTCGCCGAGGAGTGCCCGGGCGCCCTCCCCGGTGAGGCGCCCGAGCCGTACGGTACGCACGCCGGGCTCGTCGGGCAGCCGGTGGTGACGGGCGGTCGACACGAGCCAGGCCGGGCCGGCCGCCGCACCCGGCTCCCGCCAGGCGGCGGTGAGCGCGGCACGCGAATGGGCGTCCCACAGATGCAGGTCGTCCAGGCAGACCAGCGCCTGGCCGTCGCCCACGAGCCCCGCCACGGCCGCCCCGAGCCCTCCCGCGCCGCCGCCCCCGCGGGCCGTCCGCAGCGCACGGCGGGCCGCGGCCCCGGTCGGGGCGAGCGCGGCGAACAGTGCCCGCGCCCCGCTCCACGGCACCCGGTGCGACGGCGCCGCGACGAGGTGGGCCGCACCGGTGAAGTCCCGCGCCGCGTGGGCGAGGAGACTCGTGCGGCCCTCACCGGGATCACCGGTGACGCACACGACCCGCACGGCCGCGGGCACGCCGCCGCCCGCAGCCGACAGCCGCGCCACCACGGCGAGTTCGGCGTCCCGGTCGTACAGCACCGGCAGGTGACGGCACCCGGCGTCCGAGGCCCCGCCCCACGTCGTCGCTCCGCTCACGGCGGTCACGCTACCGAGCCCGTACGGGAACGGGACCGGGTGAACCCCGGGGTCTGGGCGCCCGCCCAGACCCCGGGACCGCGCACTGTGCCGCCGCACAGGGCTCAGGAGCCGAGCGGGCAGCTGCCCCGGTACTCCTCGATGGTGAGGCTCGGCCGCGGCAGCGGGCAGAGGAACTGCTCGTAGCGGGTGTCGTCGTCGATGAACCGCTTCAGCCACGCGATGCTGTACTTCGCGATCGTCGTGTTCGAGGTGTTCGGTGTGAAGTGGGTGGCGCCGTTGAGCTCCAGGTACGCCTTGTCGAGCGAGTCGGGCAGGTTCTCGTAGAACGGCTCCGAGTGCGAAGCGACGGGGGCGACCGTGTCGCCGTCCGCGCCGATGACCAGGGTGGGAGTGGAGATCTCCGGCCAGGTCTTGTCCGTGTTCCAGCCGGTCAGCGGCACGGCGGCCTTGAGCGACGGGCGGCTCTTGGCGGCTTCGAGCGTCCCGCCGCCGCCCATCGAGTGCCCCATCACCCCGAGCCGGGACGCGTCGATCCGGCCGCGCACGAGGCTGCGCTGCGTCAGGTAGTCGAGCGCGGCGAGGAGCTGGCGTCCCCGGCTGTCGGGCTGGTCGAGGGTGGTGAGCGTGTCGATGGTGAACACCACGAAGCCCTGCGAGGCGAGGCGCGGGCCCAGCCAGGCGATGGAGGACTGGTACGCGGTGAAGCCCGGCGAGATGACCACGGCGCCGAAGGTGCCGTCGCTCGTGGACGTCGGGTAGTAGATGGTGCCGCCGCCGAAACCGGTGACGGCGAGCGAGGAGACGCTGAGGTCCGAGACGGCGTAGGGCCCGCGCGCCGCCTCGATGCTCGCCGTGGTCGGCGCGGGGCCGCGCTCGTACGGGTTGGCGGCTGCGGCGGCGTTGGCGGCGGGACCGGCCGCGGCCTGGGTGCCGGAGGTGAGGAGCAGGGCGAGGCAAGCGCCGGCCGTGGCGGTGGCGGTGGCGAGGTGTCGTTTCACGACGAAGTCGTCCTCTCGTGTCGTGTGGCGGCCGGCGCGGGGGCGGTTGGAGCCCCTGACGTGCCCCGACGGTCGGCCGTGCCCTGGACTGGCCCCGCCACTGTCGAGGCAGCGCGCGCCCCGGGCATCGGCACAATCACCGGCCTTGCGCGTCGCACGTCCCCCGCGACGGGATCGCCGCGCCCGCGCCGACGGTGTCGCCGTGCGCGCCGACGGGGCCCCGGCCGCCGTCGCCGCTCGCTTCGAGGCCCCCGGCGTGGGCGCCGGCCGCCCCGGCGGGGCAGCCGTCCGCCGCGGCGGGGCAGCCGTCCGCCCCGGCGGGGCAGCCGTCCGCCGCGGCGGGGCAGCCGTCCAGCGCGGAAAACCCGTGTGCGCGGGCCGTGGCACGGCTGGCAGCATGCCGGAATGGTCCAGGCTCTCGAACGACTGATCGTCCGGCACACCCTGCGCGTCCCCGTACCCGCCGCCCCCGCGGGACAGGGTGGACTCGCGGGCCGCCCCGGCGGCTCCGTGGAAGCCGCGCCCGGAGCGGCGGCGGCGCGCCGACTCGACGTCGCCCTCCTCTCCGTGGGCTTCACGCTGTCGGGGCGACTTCACGAAGAGCTGTCCGCCCTGCCGGAGGAGACCGTCCTCACCACCGCGGCCCACACGCTCGCCACCGTGCGCGAACTCGTCGGCGACCACGTCCGCCACAACGTCCTCTTCGTCGACTTCCCGGCCGGCGTCCCCGACACCGTCGACTTCTGGACGCGCTGCGTCGCCCGCGCGCTCGACGCGGACGACGCCACCCGCACCCGCACGCTCCAGCAGCTCGCCGCCGGCTCCCTCGACCTCCTCGGCCTCCCGGGGTACGGCGTGTACGAGCACGGTTACGAGGAGATGCTCGCCGCGCACGACGAGCTGATCGCCTCCGCCGGCGACCGGGTCACGGTCCTGCACCCCGGCGGCCGGCCGGAGGCGGAGGCCCGCGAGCTCTACCTGGCCCTCGCCGGCAGCACCACGCCGCTCGGCGACGCACACCTGAAGGACCTCGCCGTCCTCGCCGCCCACTGCGCGACGGGGCCCCAGCCCGCGCGCATCCCCGTCCGCGAGAACCGCGCCGTGGTCAACCGGGCCCGCCTGGAGACCGGCGCCGACCTCCTCCTCGACACCGTCACCGACGTCCTGCGCCTCGCCTGCGCCCTCTCGGACGGCGATGTCACCCTGGCCACCCGGACCCGCTTCCGCGCCCTGTCCCGGCCGGTCCGCCGCGCCCTGGTCGCGGGCATCGACGCCGTCGTCGCCGCGGCGCCCGCCAAGCTCGCGGACGTCACCGCCCACCGCGAGGCGTGGAAGCGCCTGGGCGAGCGGCTGCACCCGCACGAGTACCCGAACCGGCCCCACGCCGCCCGGGTCTTCGCCGTCGCCCGGGGCGAGCAGCGCGCGCCGTCGCTCGACGGCCGCGTCGAGGAACTCCTCGCGCGGGGTGAGGTCCTGGGCGCCGCGGAACTGCTCGGCACCGCCGCTCCCGGGCGGCTCTTCCGGGCCCTGGACCGCCTGCTCCGCACCGCCGGGACCACACCGCCCACCGGCCCCGGCACCTCCGCCGTGCCCGTCTCCGCCGACGCCGTCGTGACCGTCGCCGAACGCGTCGCCCCCCAGGTGTCGGGCCGGGTCGTGCTCGCGCTCCGCGACCACCTCCAGAACCGGAGCGGGGCGGGGGAGGGGCGGCGGATCTTCATCAACCGCCTCGGCGGCGTCCACGTCGCCGAGGACACCCGCCCGCCGCTCCCGGACGCGGCAAGGAACCGCCTGATCACCGTCCTCGACGCCGACGTACGCCGCCGGCTCCCCGCCCCCGGACACCTCCTCGTCGACCCCGCGATCCTCGACGTCGCGCTCCCGCTCAGCGGCCGGGCCACCACGGGCGGGTTCGGCGTCCTGCCCCGCGGCTCCCGCTCCCCGGTCGAGGGCGACCTCCTGCGCTTCTTCACCTACTGGAAGCAGAAGGGCAGGAGCACCGACCACGACCTGTCGGCGCTGCTCCTGGACGCCGACCTCGACACCCTCACCTGGCTGTCGTACACGGCGCTGACCGAGGTCGAGGGCGTGCACTCCGGGGACGTCACCGACGCGCCCGACGGCGCCTCGGAATTCATCGACCTGCGGCTCGCGGCCGTCCGCGGCGCGTACGTCGTCCCGCAGGTGAACGTCTACTCCGGCGAGGGCTTCGACGCGGTCGAGGAGTCGTTCTTCGGCTTCATGCTGCGCGAGTCGGAACAGCGGGGCCGCCCCTTCGAGCCGCGCACGGTCCGCATGAAGTCCGATCTGCGCGGACCGGGCCGCGTCGCGCTGCCCCTCGTCTTCCTGCGGGGCGACGACGGCCGCTGGCAGGCCCGGTGGCTGCACCTGTACCTGAAGGGCACCCCGTCGGCCAACCGCGTCGAGGAGAACCAGGCCACCGTCTCCGTACTGCTGCGCGGCCTCCTGGACCGCACCCCGCTGACGGTCCGCCATCTCGTCGGCCTGATGGCCGAGGACGCCACGCGGACCACGTGGTGGGACGGGAAGACGGTGCCGGACGGCCCCGTCACGTACCTCGGCATCGAACGCCCCGAGGGGCTGGCGCCGGGCTCCCGGATCGTCACCCCGGAAAATCTGCGCGACCTGATCCCGGCCTGACTGCTACCGTCGCAGCGGGCGAGGCCATGAAGAGGCTTCCTTCTCATCGCAACCCTTCCGAGTCAGTCCCTTCGCTCTCCTCGCCCCCTTTCACGCACCCACGGAGCACCGTCGGCAGGACCGGGGAACAGGAGCGGCTCGGTGACGTCCGTCCACGAGGTCGACGCGCTCGCCGCGACGGCGCACGCGGGGCAGTACGACAAGATCGGCGTCCCGTACGTCGAGCACGTCCGCGCGGTGGCCGCGGGCCTCGCCCCGTTCGGCGACGAGCTCGTCATGGCCGGTCTGCTGCACGACGTCCTCGAGGACACCGACCTGACGGCCGACGAGCTGCTCGCCGCCGGAGTCCCCGCACGGGTCGTCCGGATCGTCGAGGCCGTGACGAACCGGGCGGACGTGCCGTACGAGGAGCGGCTCCGCCGCATCAGCGGCGACCGCGACGCCACCCTCGTCAAGATCGCCGACAACGCGCACAACTCCCTCCCCGCCAGGTCCGAGCGACTCCCCGCCGACCGGCGCGAGCGCCTCGCCGCCAAGTACCGCGCGGCGCGCGCCACGCTCTGGCCGGCCGCCGACCGCGCC
This sequence comes from Streptomyces sp. NPDC003327, assembly GCF_053589515.1. Classification (NCBI taxonomy): domain Bacteria; kingdom Bacillati; phylum Actinomycetota; class Actinomycetes; order Kitasatosporales; family Streptomycetaceae; genus Streptomyces; species Streptomyces sp. NPDC003327. The sequence goes on from NZ_JBSFSA010000035.1 coordinate 23,525, forward strand.
GACGTCGAGGCCGTCCTCCGGATCGTGAATCCGGCGCTCCTCGCCGAACTCGACACCACCACCCACCGCTGACCCCGGAGGACACCGGCCCGGAGACGGCGGGCCCGGGCAGCCGCGGGCGCTCCCCGCCGTGGAGAGCGGCCGACCCAGGGCATTGTCAGTGGTGCCTGCGAACCTGAGCTCATGGACAGGGACGAGGAGCTGCTGAGAGGCCGGGTGTACGGCCAGGACCACGACCACCCCCGGCCGGGCCCCCTGCCGGGGCGCACCTACGTGGAGCTGGTCGGCGGGCCTCTGGACGGGCTCCTGCTCGACGTCACCGGCTGGACGGCGCGGGCGCTGGCCGCCGGGGCGGCACTGGAGACGGGTCTCGGCCGCTTCGGCACCGGCGGCCGGGCCCTGTACGACCCGCGCGCCGACGACCCCCGCCGCTGGGACTGGTCCGGCGACGCCCCCTGACGGCAACCCGGCCTGACGACCGGCCGTCACGGGCCCGGGCCGCACCGGGAGGACGCGAGGAACGATCCGCGCGGGAGCCTCGTTCACCCGGGGTCCGCCCCTTCACCCCTTCACCCCTTCACCGCTCCACCCAGGAACCGAGGAGAGCCATGCCCGAGACCGCACCCCGCGCCACCGTCACCGCCCTGCCGTCGCTCACCGCCCAGGCCGAGCGGCTGATCGCCCTGGGCGTGCACGAGACGGCGGGCCTCTCCGCCGCCGACCTGCGCGCCTTCGCCGCACACGCCGAAGGCGGGGGCGACGCGGACGCCGCGGAGGGGACCCTGCTCGCCGTCCACCCGGACCGCGCCCCCGCCTCCGCCCTCGCGCCCCTCCTCCGGCGCGACGACAAGCCCGGGTTCGTCGTCGTCGACATGCCGGACGTCGACGACTTCGCACCGCTCGACCCGATCACCCTCCCCGACGCGCCGCTCTACCTCGTGACGGGCGTCGACCGGGGCGACCACATGGCCAACTGGAGCCCGGACGAGGCACTTCCGGCCCTCACCGCCGAGTCCCGCACCCCGCTGGTCCTCACCGAGGGCATCCACTGGGTGCTCCAGCAGCCCGAGGCCCTGGAGCGCAACCACTGCTTCATGGCCATCGGCTCCCGCCTGCGCAAGGCGAACGGCGCCCTGGACGCCCGCACCCCGGCGATCTGGATCAGCAACGGCACGGGCCGCGACGGCCGCGAGCGCCGCAACGCCCCCAAGGTCGGCTGGTGTTGGGCCGGCAACCGCCACACCTGGCTCGGCTTCGCCTCGGCCACCGGCCGCCGCGCCGGCTAACGCGGCAGCGCGTCGACCCGTACGCCGCCGTCCCGTACGAGCTCCAGCACGGCGTCCGCCACCCCGCCCATGCGCCGGGCGCGGAGGTCCAGGACGGGGGAGGGGTTCGACAGGCCGTGGGCGGCGAGCAGGGTCATCAGGGGCCACAGGGCCTCCGAGCGGCGCGGCAGGGGGAGGACGCGGCCGTCTGGGGCGACGACCGTGGCCGTCGTCACCCCGGCCAGCAGCTGGGTGCGCGCCCAGTCGACCACCTGGGCCCGGCCGCCCGGCTCGGCGACGAGCACCACGTCCGTGCCGTGGTGGAGCATCGTCAGGTAGTTCAGCGGCACCGTCATCCGCCGCGCGACCTCGAACGGGGGCGTGCCGTCGGCCGGCTGCACGCGCAGCACCGTGTCCAGGACCGGCCCGTGGTCCTGGAACGTGGTCGTGCCGCGCATCTCCAGGAACCGGCCGCGCACCAGACGGCCCCCGCGGCGCGACCACCGCCGCCCCACGGAGCCGAACCCGCCCTCCCCGCCCGGCAGGTCGCGGGTCACCAGGCGCGCCTCCTCGCCGGGCTCCGCCGCCGGGGCGGGCTCCTCGCCGAGGGCCCGGGCCCGTTCGGCCACGGCCGCGTACCGGGCAGCGGTCTCCGTGTCCAGGCGCCGCAGGTCGATGGTGTCGCCGAGCAGTTCGACGCCCCCGGCCGCCCGCGAGATCCGCATCTGCTCCAGCTGGCGGCCGACCCGGCGGGTCACCTCCTCCGGGCGGCCGTCGAGACCGATCACCCGGCAGGTCCTCGTACCGGCGAGGAGCAGGCTGCGCGGCCACTGCACCACCACCTGTTCCGCCCCGACGACGGCCCCGGGCGGGACGAGCACGGCCAGGCGGCCGGCCCCGATCGCGGACAGGCACAGGGACGGCACCCGCCACTCGCCGGTACAGGTGAACCCGGCGTCGCCGTCGGCCCCGGCGTCGCCGTCGGCCCCGGCCTCCCCGTCGGCCCCGGCGTCGGCGTGGACGCGGAGCGTCATCCGTACCAGCGGTGTGAACTCGTCGGGCTGGTAGTTGCCCCCGTACGTCGTGAACGTCGCCTCCCCGTCGGGCGAGTACCGCACGAGCGAGGCCTCCAGGACGTCCGCCCGCACGAGCCGCGCGTCCGCCGCGCCAGGCGCGGACCGGGGCGCCCACACGACGAAGGTGTCCTCCCCGTACGCGTACGGGCGTTCTCCGCTCCTGAGCCGGTCGCGGTGCGCGAGGCGCGGGAACTGCTTGCGCGCGGCGCCGAACGCCACGAAAGGGATCATGAGCGTGAAGGCGGCTCCGATGCCGGACGCGCCTCCCACCCAGGGCCACTCCGCGCCGTCCCGCCAGGCGGCGTACGCGACGAAGAGGAAGAGGGGTCCGACCGCACAGCACAGCGCGGCGAACAGGAGGTGGCCGACCAGTACCCCGGCGTAGCTGCGCATGCCCCTCCTCCGTACCTCCGTGCCCGGACCGCCCCCATCGTGCCCGGAAGACAGGAGCATGCCCAGAGGCCGCGGTCGTCGACGTCGCCGTCGACGTCGCCGTCGACGACCCGGGCCCTCACCAGCCGAAGCGGCGGTCCACGAGCGTGGCGAACTCCTCGAAGGAGAGGACGCGGTCGCCGTTCTGGTCCGCCTCGTCGAACAGCGCCGACGAGGCGTCGACATCGCCCACGCCCCAGAAGGGGATCACTCCGTGCGCGGCCAGGGTCGGCCCCTTGTCACGCAGGGCGTTGATGACCTCGCTGCGCGTCAGGCTGCCGTCGTGGTCGAGGTCGAGCGCGTCGAAGAGAATGCGGGCCTTGTCGCTCATGCCGTTTCCTGTTCCCGAGGCCGTGGGGTCGTCACGGCCGATTCGTCCTGTGCAGCATGACGTGAAAAGCGCCCCCGGGGTTGCCCGGATTCCTTCTTCCGGCACCCCCGGCTCCGGGCCCGGCCGGGCCCACTCGCCCGCCGGCACTCCAGCGGGAGCCGACCCCCGTTCGAGCGGCCGGGCCGACCGTGGGGGTGGAAGGAGGCACCGTGCACGGTACACATACCCGCGTCCCGCTCCGGTTCGCCGGACACCCCGCCAGACCGCCGATGTCGGCGACCACCCCGTTCTCGGCGGTACTCCGGGAACCGACCTCGCCCCTCCGGTACGGCGCGGGGCGTGCCGCCCGCACGTCGTGGGCCGCCCCCGCGCACCGCGCGCCGAGCGGGGGCCCCGCATGACCGGCGGCACGGCGGACGTCCCCAGGGGCGCCGCGACGGACGGCCCGACGGAGATCTGCCTCGTCGGTGCCGGGCCCCGCGGCCTGTCCGTCCTCGAACGGCTCTGCGCCCATGAGCGCGCCTCGGCGCGCCGGGACCCCGTCACCGTCCACGTCGTCGACCCCGCGGCGCCCGGCGCCGGCCGGGTCTGGCGCCCGACCCAGTCCCGCCACCTGCTGATGAACACCGTCGCCTCGCAGGTCACGGTGTACACGGACGCCAGCGTCAGGACCCGGGGGCCGAGGGAGGAGGGCCCCAGCCTCTACCAGTGGGCCAAGGCCCTCGGCCCCGCAGACCAGTCCCCCGGCGTCCCGACCCCAGGCCCCGGAGCTCCGCACCCCGGCGCCGGCCTCGACGACGAGACACTCGCCGAGGCGCGGGACCTGGGCCCCGACACGTACCCCACGCGTGCGCTCTACGGCCAGTACCTGAGGGGGGTCTTCCAGCAGGTCGTCGCGAACGCGCCCGCACACGTGACGGTCCGCGTGCACCCCTTCCGCGCCGTCGCCCTGGAGGACGCGAGCGCGGCCGCCGCCACGGGACCCGCCGCACCCGGCGCCTCCGCCGCGTCCGGGGGCGCCTCGACGTCCCGCACCGCGTCCCGGACGGCCTCCCAGAGCGTCGTCCTTGAGGACGGCACCCGGCTGACCGGGCTGTCCGCCGTCGTGCTCGCACAGGGCCACGTCCCGGCGCGGCCCACCGCCACCGAACGGGACCTCGCCGCCTTCGCCGCCCGGCACGGCCTCACCTACGTCGCCCCCGCCAACCCGGCCGACGTCGACCTGTCCGCCGTCGCCCCCGGCGAGACGGTCCTGCTGCGCGGGCTCGGCCTCAACTTCTTCGACTACATGGCCCTGTTCACCCGGGGCCGCGGCGGCACCTTCGAACGCGCCGGGGACGGACGGCTCGTCTACCGCCCCTCGGGCCGGGAACCCCGGCTCCACGCCGGATCGCGGCGCGGCGTGCCGTACCACGCGCGCGGCGAGAACGAGAAGGGCGCCCACGGCCGTTACCTCCCGAGGCTGCTCACCACCCCGTACGTCGAGGCGCTGCGCGCCCGCCCCGGCGTCCGCGGCCTCCACTTCGGCACCGACCTGTGGCCGCTGATCGCCCGCGAGGTCCAGACCGTCTACTACGAGACGCTCCTCACGGCCCGCGGCCACGCGCCCGCCCGGGTGGCCGCGTTCGCCGAGCGCTACCTGCGCGTCGCCCCCGGCACGGCCGAGGACGAGCTCCTGGACTCCGTCGGCGTCGCCGCCGACGCACGCTGGGACTGGGCGCGCGTCGCCCGGCCCTACGGCGACCGGACCTTCCCCGACCTGGCCTCCTTCCGCACCTGGCTGCGCGCCCACCTGGACGACGACGTGCGCGAGGCGCGCCTCGGCAACCGCGGAGGACCGCTGAAGGCGGCCCTCGACGTCCTGCGCGACCTGCGCAACGAGATACGCCTCGCCGTCGACCACGCCGGGCTCGACGCCGCCTCGCACCGCGACGAGCTCGACCGCTGGTACACCCCGCTCAACGCCTTCCTCTCCATCGGCCCGCCCGCCTCCCGCATCGAGGAGATGGCCGCCCTGATCGACGCCGGCGTCCTGCAGGTCACCGGCCCCGGCACGCACGTCACCGCGGAGCCCGGCCGGGCTCCGCACCGGGGCGCCGACGGCCCGTGCTTCCTCGGTACGAGCACGATCCCCGGCGTCCGCGTACGGGCCACCACCCTGATCGAGTGCCGGCTCCCCGACATCGACCTGCGCCGCACCGCCGACCCGCTCATGGCGCACCTGCTGCGCACGGGCGCGTGCCGTCCGCACCGCATCCCCGGCGCCGACGGCGAGGCGTACGAGACGGGCGGCCTCGCCGTGACCGGGCGCCCCTACCACCTGGTGGACGCCGACGGCCGGGCCCACCCCCGCCGCTTCGCCTACGGCGTGCCGACCGAGTCCGTGCACTGGGTCACGGCCGCGGGCATCCGGCCGGGCGTCGGCTCGGTGACCCTGGAGGACTCCGACGCCATCGCCGCCGCCGTCCTCGCCCTGCCGCGCCCCCCACGGCCCGCGCCCCCGGCACTGGCGACCGCCACCCTCCCCGCCCCCGCCGCCCAGCCCCCCACCACCGCCGGAGCGAGGACCACCCCGTGACCGAAGCGCCCCGGCCCACCGAGGCCGACGACCCCACCTGCCCTCCGGACTCCGGGCTGCTCTCCCCGGTCCGCGTCGGCACCCCCGTCGAGGCCGCCGTCGGAGACACCGCCTGGCTCCAGGCCATGCTGGACGCCGAGGCGGCCCTGGCCCGCGCCCAGGCGCGCTGCGGCACCGTGCCCCTCGCCGCCGCGGAGGCCATCACGGCCGCCGCCCGCGCAGAGCACCTCGACCTGCGCGCCCTGGCCCTCGCCGCCCGCGAGACCGCCAACCCCGTGGTCGGCCTCGTGAAGGCGCTGACCGCCGTGGTCGCGGAGCGGTCGCCGGAGGCCGCCGAGTACGTCCACCGCGGCTCTACCAGTCAGGACGTCTTCGACACGGGTGCGATGCTCGTCGCGTCCCGCGCGCTCCGCCTCGTCCTCGCCGACCTGCGCGCCGTCGCCGAAGCCCTGGCCGACCTCGCGGCCCGGCACCGCGACACCCCCATGGCGGGCCGCACGCTCACCCTGCACGCCGTACCCACCACCTTCGGCCTGAAGGCGGCGGGCTGGCACCGGCTCGTGGTCGACGCCGCCGAGCGCCTGACGCGCGTCGCCGAGCAGGGGCTGCCCGTCTCCCTCGGGGGCGCGGCCGGGACGCTCGCCGGATACCTCCAGTACGCCGGGGAGGACACCACCCCCGAGGCCCTGCTCCACGAACTGGTCGCCGCCTACGCCGCCGAGACCGGCCTCACCGCGCCCGTCCTGCCGTGGCACGCGCTGCGCACGCCGGTCGCCGACCTGGGCGCGGCGCTCGCCCACACCACGGGCGCGCTCGGCAAGATCGCCGCCGACGTGCAGGTCCTGACCCGGACCGAGATCGGCGAGGTCACCGAGCCCACGACGGCGGGCCGCGGCGCCTCCTCGGCGATGCCGCACAAGCGCAACCCCGTCCTCGCCACGCTCATCCGCTCCGCCGCGCTGCAGGTCCCGGCGCTGGCCTCGGTGCTCGCCCAGTGCATGCTCGCCGAGGACGAGCGTTCCGCCGGGGTGTGGCACGCCGAATGGCAGCCCCTGCGGGAGGCGCTCCGGCTCACCGGCGGCGCGGCCCGCACGGCCGTCGAACTCGCCAACGGGCTCGGCGTGCAGGCCGAACGCATGCGGAGCAACCTCGACGCCACCGGGGGACAGATCGTCTCCGAGCGGGTCTCGGCCGTCCTCGCGCCCCGCCTCGGCAAGACGGTGGCGAAGGACCTCCTCACGCGGGCGTCGCACGCGGCGGCGGAGAACGGCCGCCCGCTGGCCGACGTCCTCGCCGGACTGCTCTCGGAAGACCGGGCCCTGAAGGACCTCCTCACGGGGGAGGAGCTGAGCGCCCTCCTCGACCCGGCCGCCTACACGGGCGCGGCCGGAGCGCTCGTGGACCGCGCCCTCGGCGCGGCGCACGGTACGCCGAGCGGCACCGGAAACGGCGTGCACGCCGGGTGACGACAACTCGACAATGAATGACGGGTTCCGCATGACGGCCGGTGCGGCGGGGCAGGAAACGGGGGACTCGGCGCGGGGGCGCGGCGCGGACACCGGCGCCGCGACACGCCTCCGTACCGCTGCGCCGCAGCGCACAGCACCGCCGTGCCGAGCACCGCCGTACCGCAGCATCGCACCGATCGGAGCCGCTCATGCCGAGCCCGGCCGCCCTCACCCCCGTCTTCACCGCAGACTTCGCCTCCACCGAGCAGTGGGTCGCCGGCCGTTCGTGGGCCTATCCCGACGGCGGGCCGGTCAACCCCGGTGACAACAAGCTGGACCACCTGGTGGCCGATCCCCACTACAGCCGCACCGGAGTCTTCCGCGCCACGCGGCGCCCGGACGGCCTGTGGGACGCGGGACTCCTGACGACGGAGGGCAGCCCCGAGGCGTTCCAACTGCGCGCCGGTGACGTCCTGGAGGCGACCGTCCGGCTCCCCGAGGAGACCGGGGCGTGGCCGGCCATCTGGACCTGGCGCGACGGGGGCCAGGAGGTCGACGTCTTCGAGTACCACCCCGACAACCCCGACCTGCTGGAACTCTCCAACCGGGTGCGCGGCCGCCACCGCTACCACCGCGACCCCGCCATCCGGCCGGGTGGCCGCGTCCGGCTGCGTACGGAGTTCGGCGCACGGTCCGTGGTGTGGTGGGTGGACGACGTCGAGGTCTTCTCCGACGGCAGGGGAGTGGGCCGATCCTGGCACGCCTACCTGATCGTCAACCTCTCCGTCTGCGCGGGCCGTTACCACCCCGCCCCCGACGCCGACGCGACCGAGATGTCCTACGAGGTGACCGACCTGCGGGTGCTCCGCCCGCGCAGGGGCGGGACTCCGGGGGTCACCGACCTGCCGGGGAGCGGCTGACGGCGCGTCACCGAGAGGCCGGGGAGTGGCTGAACGCGCGTCACTGTCCTGCCGGGGAGCGGCTGACGGCGCGTCACCGACCTGCCGGAGAGCGCCGCCCGGACGCGTTCCCCCGCGGCCCCTACCACCAGTACGCGGGATAGCGCGGCGCCCCGCGCCGCACCCGCGAGGCGGCGTACCCGGTCAGGACGAGGAGGACGGACGCCCCGAGCAGCAGCGGTACGAACCGGGCGGGTGCGGGCTGCTGCAGCACCACGACCACCGCCGTGGCGCACGCGGGGGCGTGCGGTGTACGGGCCGCCAGGGTGAGCGCGAGGGTGACCCCGGCGGCCACCGCCCCGGCCCACGCGCTGCTCCCGGCGCAGGCGAGCACCAGGAAGCCGACGGCACTGCCCACCAGATGGCCGACGATCACGCTGCGCGGCTGCGCCAGAGGAAGGCCCGGGGCGCTGTGCACGAGCGCGGCGCTCGCCGCCAGCGGCGGTATCAGGACGGGCTCGTGAATCAGCGCCCCTATCCCCACGAGCCCCAGCAGCACGGCCATCACCCCGCTCGTGCTGTGCAGCGCCGCCAGCGGACCCGGCCGCGCGGGAGGCCGGGGCCCCGTCGCCGCCGTCGTGGCCGTCGGCGGGGCCGCCGTCGGGGGCGTCGTGGGGCGGACGGTATCGGGCAGCGGAGCGGCGGTGTCGGCAGGCATGTGCGGGGTTTCCAGGGCAGGCGGCGGTGGTGCCGGGAAGAACGGGAGGGGGAGCGGACGACGGGGTCGCCACTCCGTGTGGCCCGCTGTGGTCGACAGGCGGCCGGCTCCGCGCGCGCGGTGATGCGGCGGGCGCGAACGTCCACCAGCTTATACAGAACGTTGAAACCGCACGTCACCGGGGCCCGGTGTGCCGCCCCGGGCGCCGACAGGGTAATGAAGTCCCTCATGACGGAACAGACCCGGGACACGACGACCGTGCGCGCGTTCATCGCCCTCGCCCCGCCCGACGACGCCAAGGACGAACTCGCCCGGCGGCTGACCCCGGCGTACGAGGCGTACCCCCGCATGCGGTGGAACCGCATCGAGGACTGGCACATCACCCTGGCGTTCCTGGGCGAGCTCCCGGCCGAGGCCGTGCCGGTCCTGCGGCAGCCCCTCGCCGAGCTGGCGGCCGCCCGCGCACCGCTCCACCTCGCGCTGTCCGGCGGCGGCCACTTCGACGAGCGGGTGCTGTGGAGCGGCATCACGGGCGACCTCGAAGGCCTGCACGCCCTCGCCACCGACGTGCGCGCCCTCGTCGTGGGGTGCGGCATCCCCTTCGAGGGCCGCCCGCTGCGCCCGCACCTGACGCTGGCCCGCGCACGCCGCGGCGACGAGCCCCACGTGGTGGAGGCCGCCGCCGCCCTCGCCGACTTCACCGGCCGCGACTGGCCGACCGCGCGCCTGCACCTCGTCGCCAGCGACTACGGCCGCGGCCCGGGCCCGATCCGCTACCGCGACATCGCCTCGTGGCCCTTCGGGCGGCTCACTCGCCCGAGCCCGGCATGATCGCCGCGAGACCCTTGCCGAGGTCCTCCCGGTTCATGACCGGCGTGTAGGTGATCTTCGCTCCGAGCTGGAGGAAGAACGGCTCCGAGAGCTTCGGCATCGTCGACGAGTCGGTCATGTCGAAGAAGAGGAAGGCCGTCCGGCAGCCGTCCTCGGAGGTGAAGTACGCGGCCTCGGGACGCATCTCCGCCAGTGCGGTCTCCATGATCTTCGACAGCGTGCCCTGCCTGATGGCCTCGTTGGAGGCCTCGGTGTTCATCTGGACCTTCATCATCATGCGCATGACGCGGCCTTTCCCGGCCGGGCAGGCGATCCCGTCGGGTACGCACTCGACGCCCGGACGCGCTCCCCTCCAGCGTCCCGCTGCCCCCGGGGCGCGACCACCTGGGGGGCGCGACCAGCCGGGGCGCCGGTACCGGGACGGACCGGCCGGGGCGGCGGTACCGGCGCGCCGGACGCGGCCGGGGCAGCGCCCCCCGTCAGCCCGCCCACCGTCCGGAGCAGAAGGCGACCGCGAGGACGACGGAGAGCGGCGCCGACACGCAGAGCCAGGCCGTCCACAGCCGCGGTCTGCGCAGCTGTGGAGGAGGCGATGCCGATCCACAGCGGCCACCACAGCAGCGTGGCGCGGGGGACCGACATGTACCAGTACGACGTCCCCAGGGCCCAGAGGCTGAGCGTGACGTAACAGGCCTCCGGCCAGCGCCGCGCGCGGACGAGGACCACCACGGTGAGCACGCCGACGGCCATGGCGACGAGCTCCGCCTGCCACAGCAGCGCGGGCTGCGGGGGCCGCCCGACTGCGCGGGCCGCCTCAGGCCGCCTCGTACTCGTGGGCCCGGCCGCCCCGCCACTCCACCCACGCCGGGTCGTCGAGAAGGTCCTCCGCGTCCGGCAGCCCGGCGCGCCGCAGGAACTCGACGACGTCCGCGTCGCGGTGCGCCAGGCCGAGGATGCCGCCCCGGCGGGCGGTGACACGCCGGCCGCCGGTGGGGGAGGGCGGGTGGACGACGATCGGAGCGGTACTCATCTCTCCAGGGTGCCTCCGATCGCCCCCGACCGCGCCAGGCCCACCCGATCCGGCCCCGCAGCCCACGCGTCGCGTGGCCGTGGCCGTGGCCGTGGCCCGGCGAGTACCGTGAAGCGCATGGAGCAACGGATCACCCTGGTCACGCTGGGAGTGTCGGACCTCGCTCGCGCCAAGCGCTTCTACGAGGCGCTGGGTTGGCGGGGCCAGGAAGTCGAGGAGACGGTCTTCTTCCAGGCGGGCGGCCTCGGGCTCGTCCTGTGGGACCGCGAGAAGCTCGCACGGGACTGCGGCCTGGAGCCGGGGACGCCGTCGGGCGGGACCGGTGGGGCCGGCGGATTCGGCGGGATCGCCCTGGCTCACAACGTACGCTCCGAGGCCGAGGTCGACGCCCTGCTCGCCGCGGTGGAGCGGGCCGGCGGAACCGTCACCAAACCCGCGGCGGTCAACGCCGTCGGCTTCTACTCCAGCGCCTTCACCGACCCGGACGGCCACGCCTGGGAGATCGCGCACAATCCCGGAATCCCCCTGGCCGACGACGGCTCGATCACCCTGCCGGACTTCGGCAGCCTGTAGCGGCACGGCGGGGACCCGCAGGAGACCTCCGGGTCCCCGCCGAGGTGAGTGAGTGCGCACCCGCCAGATGAGTAGGCGTACTCACGCGCCCCGGACGGCTTGATCACAGACTGGGCGCATGAGACGAACTCCGCGCCCCACAAGCCCCGTTGTCCGCCCCGCCCGCCGCCCCCTGTACACGATGGCCGCCACCGCTGTCGCCGCTCTGGCGCTCGCCGCCTGCGGCACCGAGCGGTCGAGCGTCGCGGAACCGCCGGCCGGTACCGCCGCGACGCCCGGCTACGGGCAGATCATGGAGATGGTGGAGCAGTCGTGCCCCCCGAGCGCCCCACCGGAGCCCGTGCCGACGGGGCCGTCGCGGCCGCTGCCGCCCGGCGCCGTCGAGGTTCCGCCGGACGTCGAGCCGATCGCCCCCACCGCCGGGCCGGAAGTGGAGCTGAACGCACGTGACTGGTGTGCGAGCAACCTCCACGAGGAGCGCATCGCCCAGGCGTTGTGGAACCTGGCCGACCCCACGCCCGAAAAGGTCAGGGGGATCCTGCACGACCTCGGCTACGCCGACGAGAAGATCCACGACCTCAGGCAGTCGGGCCCCGCCACCCGGTTCTTCCTCGACCTGCGCGACAAGGGCGGACGGCTCTGTCTGACGGGCACGGCGGCCGGCGAGGAGACCACCGTGGACAAGTGCGTGACCCCGGCCTCCGGCCCGTTCACACCGGAGCAGCGGAACCTCTGACCATGGCCCCCTGCGAGCCGCCGGGCACGGGTGCGTCGCACCGAGACGGACCGTCTTGCTACAGTCGACGTATGGCTTTCCTCTTCTTCGTCTGAGTCCGGGCGCGGCCGTCGCCGCCGCACACGCCGCCGCCCGTCGACTCTTCGTACCTCCAGGGGAAGCCCCATGCGCGCTCGCGCCCGCACCTCCGCACCCGCCGTCGCCCAGCTGACCGTCAAGGACGTCAGCAAGGCCTACGGCACCCGCGCCGTCCTCGACCGCGTCTCCTTCGCCGTACGCCCCGGTGAGAGGGCCGCCGTCATCGGCGAGAACGGCTCCGGCAAGTCCACCTTGCTCCGCCTCCTGGCCTCCGCAGAGGCCCCTGACTCCGGAGAGGTCACCGTCGCCTTTCCCGGCGGGACCGGTCACCTCGCCCAGACCCTCGACCTCGACCCCCGCGCCACCGTGCAGGACGCCGTCGACCGCGCGCTCGCCGACCTGCGCGCGCTGGAACGCCGTCTCCGCGAGGCGGAGCAGCACCTCGGCCGGGCGTCCGAGGACGAACTCGCCCTGTACGGAGAGCTGCTCACCGCGTACGAGAACCGGGGCGGGTACGAGGCGGACACGCGCGTCGACACGGCCCTGCACGGCCTCGGCCTCGGCCACGTCACCCGCGGCCGCCAGCTCGGCTCCCTCTCCGGCGGCGAGCAGTCGCGCCTCGCGCTCGCCTGCGTGCTCGCCGCGGCGCCGGAACTCCTGCTCCTCGACGAGCCGACGAACCACCTCGACGCCACCGCCGTCCGCTGGCTGGAGGACCACCTCCGGGCCCACCCGGGTACCGTCGTCGCCGTCACCCACGACCGCGGCTTCCTGGAGAACATCGCCACCACGATCCTGGAGGTCGACCGCGACAGCCGTACGGTCCGTCGCTACGGCGACGGGTGGACCGGCTACCGCACCGCGAAGGCCGCCGCCCGGCGCCGCGCCGAGCAGGAGCACGCGGAGTGGCTCCAGGAGGTGGCCCGCACGGAGGAGCTGGTCGGCGCCGCGGCGCAGCGGCTCACCACCACGGGCAAGGACCCGCGCCAGGGGTTCGGCAAGCACCGCCGCTCCCACGAGGCCAAGCTGGGCGGGCAGGTGCGTGCCGCCCGCGAGCGGCTCGCCCACCTGCGCCGCAACCCGGTCCCCGCGCCGCCGGAGCCGTTGCGCTTCACGACGGCGGCCCTGGCGTACGCGGCGTACGACCGTGACAACGGCAGCACCGACCACACCGCCGCCCCCGGCGGCCACCACCCTCACCCCCCGGCCGATCACCCGCTCGTCGAGCTCGACGGGGTCACCGTCGGGACGCGGCTGCGCCTCGACGACGCCCCGCTCCGGATCGCTCCGGGCCAACGGCTCCTCGTCACCGGAGAGAACGGCGCGGGCAAGACGACCCTCCTGCGCGTCCTGGCAGGGGACCTCGAACCGGACGCCGGTGCCGTGCGCCGCCCCGCACGGATCGGCTACCTCGCCCAGGAACTTCCCCCGCGCACCACCGGACTTCCGCTGCTCACCGCCTTCGCCGCGGGCCGTCCGGGCCACCCGGAGGAGCACGCCGCAGAGCTGCTGGCGCTCGGCCTCTTCCGTACGGACGACCTGGACGTTCCGGTCGCGGCGCTCTCCGCGGGGCAGCAACGCCGGCTCCAGATCGCCCGCCTGGTCACCCGGCCGGCCGATCTCCTCGTCCTCGACGAGCCGACGAACCACATCGCGCTCGACCTCGTCGAGGACCTGGAGGCTGCCCTCGCGGCGTACCCCGGCGCGGTGGTCGCGGTCTCGCACGACCGGGGTTTCCGCGCCAGGTTCCCGGGGGAACGCCTGGAACTCCACGGCGGCCGCAGGCGCTGACGCCCCGCACGGACGGCGGCGGGCGGACCCGATCGAGGCCCGCCCGCAGTTCGTACCACCGGGACGAGCCCCGCCGGGGTTACGGTCGGCGGCATGGATGGTGACCGTCAAGGCTGGCCCCGCTGTCTGCTCGCCGGATCCGTGTTCGTCGTGTGCATGGCCGGCACCACGCTGCCGACCCCCCTCTACCCCCTCTACCAGGAGAAGTTCGGGTTCTCCGAGCTGACGGTGACCGTCGTCTACGCCGTCTACGCCCTCGGTGTCATCGGCGTGCTGCTGCTCTCGGGCAACGCGTCGGACACCGTCGGCAGGCGGCCCGCGCTGCTCTGGGGCCTGGTCTTCTCCGGCGCGAGCGCCGTCTGCTTCCTCTCCGCCGACAGCATCGGATGGCTGTACGCGGGCCGGCTGCTGTCCGGCCTGTCCGCCGGGCTCTTCACCGGCGCCGCCACCGCCTACGTGATGGAACTGGCCCCGCGCGGAGGGGGCAGCCGCGCGACGTTCGTCGCCACCGCCGCCAACATGGGCGGCCTCGGCTGCGGCCCCCTGCTCGCCGGACTGCTCGCGGAGTACGCTCCCGAGCCGCTGCTGCTCCCGTTCGCCGTGCACCTCGCCCTGGTGGGCCTGTCGGCCGTCGTGCTCCTCCGCCTGCCCGAGACCGTGACCGACCGGGGCCCGCTGACGGCCGTGCGACCGCGGCTCCCCGCCCTGCCGCCCCCGGTGCGGGCGGTGTTCGTACCGGCGGCGATCGCCTCCTTCGTCGGCTTCGCCCTCTTCGGCGTGTTCACCTCCGTCAGCCCGGCGTTCCTCGCCCGCTTCCTGCACGTCGACAACCATGCGGTGAGCGGCCTGGTCGTCGCCCTCGCCTTCTTCGCCTCCACCGCCGGACAACTCGCCGTCGACCGCGTCGGAGTGGCCCGCTCGCTGGTCCTGGGCTGCGCCGTACTCTTCGTCGGCCTCACCCTCCTCGCCGCCGCCCTCGCCACCGACCTCCTCGTCCTCGTCGTCCTCTCCGCAGCCATCGGCGGCACGGGCCAGGGCCTCACCTTCCGGGCCGCGCTCTCCTCCGTCGCCGCGGCGGCCCCGGCCGACCGGCGCGCCGCGGTCATCTCGGCCCTGTTCGTGGTCGCGTACACGGGCATCTCGATCCCCGTGATCGGCGTCGGCCTGCTCGCCGGGCCCATCGGCCTCGAAGGCGCGGGGCTCGTCTTCATCGCCTGCATGCTGGTCCTGGTCGTCTCCGCGGCCGTCTACCTGCTGCGCCGACGACCGGCGGCGCGGGCGCGGCGCCCCTGACGACGGCCCCGACGCGCGCCCCCCCCCGCAGGCCCCACCCGTGCGACCTGGTCACACGCCCCATCCGGACGCCCTCCTCGCACGTGCCTTCTATCTCCCACGCCTGTTGTTCTTAGACTGGCCGGGTGGAAGACATCGAGACGATCGCGGTGCTGCAGGACCCGGTGCGCCGCCGCCTGTACGAGTACGTGGCGGCGCAGGGACGTGAGGTCGGCCGGAACGAGGCCGCCGAGGCGACCGGCATCGCCCGCACCCTCGCCGCGCACCACCTGGACAAGCTGACCGAAGCCGGACTGCTGGAGAGCGGCAGCCGCCGGCTCACCGGCCGCTCCGGACCGGGGGCCGGCCGCCCCGCCAAGGTCTACACGCGGGCGCGCGCCGAGTGGACGGTGTCGCTGCCCGGACGCGACTACCGCACCGCCGCCGAACTCCTGGCGGAGGCCGCCGAACAGGCCGGCCTCGACGCCGGGCTCCGCGAGGCCGCGCGCCGCAGGGGCGAGGCGCTCCGCGGCTCGGCGCCGCCCTGCCGGGACCTCGACGCGGCGATGGAGGTGCTGGCCGCCCGCGGCTACGAACCCCACCTGGAAGGAGCGGGGGAGGCCGTGGAGGAGGAGCGGAAGGGTGCCGTGACACAAGGAACCCCCGCCCCCGTCGTCCGCATGCGCAACTGCCCCTTCCACGCCGTCGCCGAACGCTTCCCGCCACTCGTCTGCGGCATGAACCTCGCGCTGCTCGAAGGGCTGCTCGGCACGGAAGGCCCCCTCCGGGCCCGTATGGACGCACGGCCCGGGCAGTGCTGCGTCGTGGTGGAGCCTTCTAAAAACAACAATGATTGACATAGAAAAGGGGTGCGTGCTGGGATGAGGTCATGACCGCATCCACGCACGCCGCCGACCCCACCCCGCCGCCCGCCTCCCCGGCCCCCCGGTTCCACCTCGCCCAACTCAACGTCGCCACGCTCCGGTACCCCCTCGACGACCCGCGCATCGCGCCCTTCGTCGAGCTGCTCGACCCGGTCAACGCCGCCGCGGACGAGGCGCCCGGCTTCGTCTGGCGACTCGTCGAGGAGGGCGCGCCCGACGCCACCGGACTGCGCCCGGCGGGCGAGGACGTCATCGTCAACATGTCGGTGTGGGAGACCCGGGAAGCCCTGTGGGACTTCGCCTACCGCAGCGGGCACCTCGAAGTGATGCGGCGGCGCCGCGAATGGTTCGAGCGGCACGTGGAGGCCCACCTGGTCCTCTGGTGGGTGCCCGCCGGGCACCTCCCGTCGGTCGGAGAGGCGATGGAGCGCCTGGCCGACCTGCGGACGAACGGCCCGTCCCCGCGCGCCTTCACCTTCGCCTCCGCCCATACGGCGGCCGAGGCCGCGGCAGTACGGTGACGGCCTCCGTTCGGGTCCGAGCGCCGCGCCCACCGGTCGCCGGCCCGGGCGCGGTGGGCTCGGGCAGGGCCCGGAAGAGGAGCCAGCTGAGGGCGGGCATGGCGATCAGGGGGGTGAGGGCGGTCCGGAGGCCGGTGGTGTCGGCGAGGTGACCGAGGAGGGGGCTGACGAGGCCGCCGACGCTGACGGTGAGGCCGAGGGTGACCCCGCTGGCCGTACCGACGCGGGAGGGCAGGTAGTCCTGGCCGAGGGTGACCTGGAGGGAGAAGGGGACGTACAGGCCGCAGGAGACGAGGGCCACGAAGAGGAACAGGGCCGGGCCGGGTGCGTAGACCACTCCGGTGACGGCGGCGACGGAGAGCAGATAGGCCCAGCGGGAGACGCGGACGCGGTCGTAGCGGCCGGCCAGCGACCCGCCCAGGAGCGAGCCGACGGCGCCGCCCAGGAACAGCAGGAACAGGGCGAGGGCCCCCGCGGTGGTGCTGCCCTGCATGCGCTGCTGGGCGTAGAGGGAGACGAAGGTGCTCAGGCCGGTGAAGACGACCGAGCGGCAGACGACGGCAAGGGACAGCGTGACGAACGAGCGCACGTCGTCGGCGCCGCGGGGCGCCCGCGTCCCGGCCGTACCGGTCTCGGGCCGGGCGAGCACGCGCAGGACGGGTGCGCACAGGGCGGCGCCGACGAGGGCGGGGCCTCGCGTCCGGCGGCGAGATCGACGCGCATCGCCACGACGACCACCAGATCGCCTACGCCAGCCGCGGCACCATCGCCGTGACCACCGACGCCGGTTCCTGGGTCGCCCCCGCCACCCGCGCGCTCTGGATCCCCGCGGGCACCGTCCACCAGCACCAGGCCCACGGCGAACTCGACCTCCACCTCGTCGGCCTGCCCACCACCGACAACCCCCTCGGCCTCGACCGACCCGCCGTCCTCGCCGTCAGCCCTCTCCTGCGCGAACTCGTCGTCGCCTACACCCGCGACCCCGCCAACGACCGCCCGTCCCATCTGCGCCTGCGAGCCGTCCTCCTCGACCAGCTCACCGTCTCCCCCGAGCAGCCCCTGCACCTGCCGATCCCCACCGACCCCCTCCTCCGCGAACTGCACGCCCTCCTGCGCGCCGACCCGGCCGACAACCGCCCCCTCGACGCCCTCGGACGCCAGATCGGCGCGAGCGCCCGCACCCTCTCCCGCCGCCTCCGCCACGACCTCGGCCTCACCTACCCCCAGTGGCGCACCCAGATCAGGCTCCACCACGCCCTGATCCTGCTGGCCGAGGACACCCCGGTCACCACGGTCGCCCACCACTGCGGCTGGTCCTCGGCGAGCACCTTCATCAACGTCTTCCGCCGCACCTTCGGCCATACCCCGGGCTCCCGCCCCCAGGGCTGACGGCGGACCCGCGAGGGCGGCGCGCGCGGCCCGGTGAGGGTGGGGCCATGTCAGAACCCTGCCGCCGGGACGGGGCCGGGGCGACGCACGTCGCGGCGTTCGCGTGCGCCGCCTGCGGCGCCGCGCTGACCGGGCCGCTGAGGCGCCTTCCGGCCGTACCCCCACCGCCGTACCACCCGTGGTGGGAGGCCGAGGAGATGGGCCCGTCTCCCGCGACCGTGCCGCTGGGCTGCTATGCCGTCGAGCCGGAGCCGTACGGCGCGCCCCTCGTCGTCGCCGACGCGCCCGGACCGGTCATGCCGCGGCACGGGACCAAGCACGACGCGCACGGGCAGTCGCTGGTGTCCCGGGGGCCGCGCGGCAACATCGTCATCAACCCGGACGACGCCCGCGGCCCGGAGCTGCGGCACGCCTCCGCGGCCTGCTGCGGAGCGACGCCGTACGGGGGCATGAACCAGGTCTGCGCCTGCGGAGCGCTGGTCGCGACCCTCTCCTCCGACTGCTGTCTGCCCTACGAACTCCACCTCTCGCGCCGCCACGTCCGCGCCGCCTAAGCGGATTCGGGAGCGGTCCGGCCCCCGCCCTCCCCGAACCGCCGCAGGTACGCGTCGAGTTCCGCCGCCCCGGCCAGCATCGCCCGTCCGCGGGCCGAGAGGCGGGCGTGCCAGTCGCGCAGGGTGGCTTCCAGCGGTTCGAGGCCGCCGGCCGTACGGACCTGGTCGAGTACGGGGGCGATCTCGTCGAGCAGGTAGCCGCCCCGCCTGAGCTGGTGGGTCAGCCGGGCGTCGCGCACGGCGGCCTCGTCGTACACCCGGTAACCGGTCCCCGGGTCGCGGTCCGGGCGCACGAGCCCGGCCCGCTCCCACTTCCGCAGCGTCGCGGGCCGGATGCCGAGCCCGCGTGCCAGCGGCCCGATGAAGGTGACACGCGGCGAAGACCCCCCAGCCGCACCCGCGTCCTCACCCGCGTGCGGGCCCTCGTCCGGTCCGAGGTCGCGCAGCGCGCTCTCGACGGCCCGGAGGGTGCGCCGGTCGTCGAGGAGTTGGGCGTGGCTCTCGTCGACCAGGCGCAACGCCTCATCGGCCGCGCCCTCGTTCACGGCCCGCATGATCGCGGTGGCGGTCCGGTGGCCGTGACCGGGGACCAGGGCGAGAAACGCGCGCAGGGACGCCGCGTGCAGGGAGGTGTAGGTCCGGTAGCCGTGCGGCGTGCGGTCGGCGGCCGGGAGGATGCCGGCCTCCTCGTAGTTCCGGATCGCCTGCGTCGACAGACCCTGCCCACGCGCCAGGTCGATCGGCCTCAGCCGATCCTCACTTTGAAGCTTTCGCACCATGCGGGCGACGCTATCGCGCAGAAGTCTCCACCGGAGGTTCAACGATAGCGTGGAAGGCATGGCTACCGACCTCAAGGACACCGCCGCCCGCGCCAGCGGAGCCGAAGCCGATGCCGAAGCCGCTGCCGATGTCCATGTCGACGTCGACGCCGACGCCGTCATGAGGCTGTTCCCGGAGCGGCCGCGGCTGCTCGCCCTGGGCGAACCCACCCACGGCGAGGACGCGCTGCTCGACCTCCGCAACGAACTCTTCCGGCAACTCGTCGAGCAGGAGGGCTACCGGACCATCGCCGTCGAGAGCGACTGCCTCAAGGGCCTGTTGGTGGACGACTACGTCACCTCCGGTACGAGCGCCCCGGGCGAAGCCGCTCCCACCCGCGCCCCGCACGACGAGACGGCTCTCGACACCGTCATGGAGCGCGGCTTCAGCCACGGTTGGGGCGCCTCCGCGGCCAACCGCGAGCTCGTGCGCTGGATGCGGGCCTACAACACCGGTCGTCCCGAGGCCGAACGGGTCCGCTTCGCCGGCTTCGACGGCCCGCTGGAGATCACGGGCGCCGAGAGCCCCCGGCAGGCGCTCACCGCGCTGCACCGCTCCCTCGCCACCTGGGTCGACGCCGACCTGCTCCCCTGCGGCGCGGACACCCTGGACGACCTGCTCGGCGCCGACGAGCGCTGGACCGAGCCCGCCGCCATGCGGGACCCGGCCCGGTCCGTGGGGCGGTCGGCGGAGGCACGCGAACTGCGCCTGCTCGCCGACGACCTGGTGGAACTCCTCGACGAACAGACGCCGCACCTCCTCGCCGCGACCTCGCGGGCGGAGTGGGAGCGGGCCCGCCTCCACGCCCGCACCGCCACCGGTCTGCTGCGCTACCACCACGCGATGGCTGACCCCTCGCCCGCCCGCCTCACGCGACTGGTCGCCGTCCGGGACCGGATGATGGCCGACAACCTCCTCGCCGTCGCCGATCGCGGCCCGGCGTTCGTCCACGCCCACAACTCCCACCTCCAGCGCGAGCGGAGCACCCTGCGCATGGGCGGGGAGCCGCTCCACTGGTGGAGCGCCGGGGCCCTGGTGAGCGCCCGGCTCGGTCCGGCGTACGGCTTCGTCGCCACGGCCCTCGGCACCATCCGGCACCGGGGCGTGGACACCCCGCCGCCGGCCACCCTGGAGGGAATCCTGTACGCGCTTCCCGACGACCGCCGCGTCATCGACGCCCCCCGGCTGGGCGCCGCCCTCGGCCCCACGCCTCCCGCGCCCCGCGTCTCCCCGTGGTTCGGCTACGCCCCGCTCGACCCGGCCCACCTGGCGTCCTGCGACGGCCTCGTGTTCCTCAAGGACCTGCCGGAGAGCCGGAGTCAGTGACGGGGCACGGGCGCGGACGCGGCTGCGGGCGCCGGTGCGGGCCGCGCGCTCCGGAACGTACGGCGGTACGCGTCCGGCGGCACGCCGATCGTACGGTTGAAGTGCCGCCGCAGCGTCGTCGCCGTGCCCATCCCCGTCGCCACCGCGATGGCGTCGACGCTCTCCCCGCTCACCTCCAGCAGCTCCTGGGCCCGCCGGATCCGTTGGGTCAGCAGCCACCGCAGCGGGGTCGTCCCCGTCACCGCCCGGAAGTGGCGGCCCAGATGGCGTGAACTCATGTGCGCCCGGCGGGCCAGGTCCTCCACGGTCAACGGCTGGTCGAGCCGCTCCAGCACCCACGGGAACAGGTCGGCGAGCGGGTGGTCGTCCTGCTCCGGCACCGGAGCGGTCACGAACTGCGCCTGGCCGCCCGCCCGGTGCGGCGGTACGACGAGGGTGCGGGCGAGCCGGTTGGCGACGGCCGAGCCGTGGTCGAGCCGCACGAGGTGGAGGCAGAGGTCCATGGCGGCCGCCTTACCCGCCGACGTGAGCACGTCGCCGTCGTCCACGTACAGCACGTCCGGGTCGACCTCCACCCGCGGATGGCGGGCCGCCAGGACGGCGGTGTGCGCCCAGTGGGTGGTGGCGCGCCGCCCGTCGAGGAGGCCGGCGGCCGCGAGGACGAACGCGCCGGTGCACAGTGACACGACGCGCGCGCCCGCCTCGTGCGCCGCCCGCACGGCGTCGACGAGCTCCGCGGGCGGCGCCGCGTCGACGTCCGCCCAGCCGGGGACGACGACCGTGTCCGCGTACGGGAGCCGGTCGAGCCCGTACTCCGGCTCCAGCCGGAACCGGCCGACCCGTACGGGCGCGGGGCCGCACACCTCGACCTCGTACCAGGAGCCGACCTCCCGGGACAGGTCGGCCCCGAACACCTCGCAGGCGAGGGAGAGTTCGAAGTGGAGCATGCCGTCCGTGACGGCCAGCGCGAGCTTCGTCATGTCCGGAACTGTACGGGTGATGTCGTTCCGGACACTCACGTTCGTCGAAGTTCACCCGCCAAGATGTTCACGAATCAACAACAGCTCGCGGGTGAAGACAGACGAAGGAGACGTCCATGGAAACGGAACGCGCAACCGGCGGAGCGGCCGAGGTCGCGGTGTACGGGGCGTACGGCCACACCGGACGCTTCGTGGTGGCCGAACTGCTCGACCGGGGCTACGTCCCCGTCCTCACCGGGCGCGACGCGGACCGGCTGCGCGCCCTCGCCGCCTCCCACCCCGGCCTCGCCGTCCGCCCGGCGACCGTCGACGACCCCGACGCGCTCGACCGCGCGCTCGCCGGAACGGTCGCCGTCATCAACTGCGCGGGCCCCTTCGCCACCACCGCGGCGCCCCTCGTCGAGGCGGCGCTGCGCGCCCGGATCCCGTACGTCGACGTCGCCGCGGAGATCGAGGCGAACCTCGACACCTTCGCCCGCTTCGCGGACCGCGCCCGCGCCGCCCACACCGTGGTCCTCCCCGCCATGGCCTTCTACGGCGGCCTCGGCGACCTGCTCGTCACCGCGGCGATGGGCGACGACCGGACGAGCGCCGACGAGGCCCACATCGCCTACGGCCTCAACAGCTGGCACCCCACCGCCGGAACCCGCGCCGCCGGAGCCGTATCCCGGCAGCGTCGCGACGGCCGCCGCGTCCGCTACAGCGGCGGGCGGCTCGACTACCGCGACGACGCCCCGCCCGTGCTCGACTGGACGTTCCCCGAGCCGATGGGGGAGCGGGCCGTCATCGGGGAGTTCAGCATGGCCGACATCGTCACCGTCCCCAGCCACCTCGCCATTCCCGAGGTCCGCACCTACATGACCCTGGAAGCCGCCAAGGACCTGGCCGCGGAGGACACCCCGCCGCCCACCGCGGCCGACGACAGCGGACGCTCCGACCAGACCTTCGTCGTCGAAGCCGTCGTCCGCTGTGGAGCCGACGGAGCCGACGGAGCCGATGGAGTCGGCGGCGCCGACCGAGGAGCGGACCGCGCCGACCGAGGAGCAGGCCGCTCCGACGAACGGCGGGCCGTCGCCCGGGGTCGGGACATCTACGCCGTCTCCGCTCCGCTCGCCGTCGAAGCGGTCCACCGGATCCTCACCGGCCGGACCAGGACGACCGGCGTCGCCTCCGCCGGAGCCCTCTTCGACGCCCCCTCCTTCCTCCGCGCCCTCGCCCCGCACATCACCGTCGACCTCCCCCGGCAGCCGACGGAGCCGACCCCCTGACCTCACGTGAGGCGATGTCGGTGCCCTCGGCCGGACCGGTCGACGTCCTCGACGTCGGCTGCGGCACCGGATCGCTGTCCCTCCTCCTGGCCGAGCCCGGACACGCGGTCACCGGGGTCGACCTCGCCCCGGGCATGCCGGCACGCGCCCGCCCGAAGCTCGGGGCGCACGGCCTCCCCGCCACCTTCGTCACCGGCGACGCCATGGAACCGCCCACCGGCGACCACAGGTTCGGCGCCGTCGTCTCGCGCCACCTGATCCGGACGCTCCCCTGGAACGGCGGGGTCAGCGCCACGGAACTCGCCGCCGTGCTGCGCCCGCTCGTCACCGACCTCCGCGTGGAGCCCCTCGGCGACCGCCCCGAGCTCTGGGGAGGACCGGTGACCGACGAACGGTACGCCGTCGTCGCCGACGCCTGACGACCCGACGGCCGGTTGAACGGGGTGAAGGGGGTGAAGGGGGGAGCGGGTGAAGGCACCCTCCGGGCCTCACCCGCCACCGCGCCCCCCCGCACTCCTCCGCTGGGGTGGTTCCCGGGGGCCAGGAGGAGCGCAGTACGGCACGGCCGACACGCATCCTTCGCAGCGCGCGGCCAAGCTGTGCGCCGCCCCGTCCACCACGCAGCCGGAGGTTGGCACCCCCATGGCCCCCCTCACCCCACGACCGGCACGCCGCGGCCCCGCCCCCGGCCGAACCGGTGCCGCCGCCCCCGCGCCCCGCCGCCTCCGTACCCTCGTCCTCCCCTTCGCCCTGAGCCTCGCCCTGGCCGTCCCCGGGACGGCCGTCGCCGCCCCCGGCGACCTCGACCCGACGTTCGGAGGGGCGGACGGCCGCGTGGTCACCCCCGTCACCGGATACGCCGAAGGCCACGACATCGCCCGCCAGGGAGACGGCAAGCTCGTCGTGGTGGGCCTCAGCGAAGCCGGCTTCACCCTCGCCCGCTACCACCCGGACGGCAGCCTCGACCCCGCCTTCGGCGGCGACGGCATTGCCACCAGCGACTTCGGCGGCGGCAGCCACACCGCCAACGCGGTGGCGATCCAGCCCGCCGACGGCAAGATCGTCGTCGCGGGCACCACCGAGGTCATCGCCGAGGAAGGAGGCGGCTGCTGCTTCTTCTCCGTCGCCCGCTACCACCCCGACGGCACCCTCGACGCCACCTTCGGCGACAACGGCCTCGTCCGCGTAGACGAGTTCGGCGGCTCCGCCGACGGCGCCGACGTGGCCGTCCAGCCCGACGGCCGGATCGTCGCCGTCGGCAAGGGCGGCGGCGGAGGCTACGCCCTCGTCCGGCTCACCACCAACGGCTCCCTCGACCCGACTCTCGGCGGCGACGGCGCGGTCGTCGCCGGCTTCACCCCCACCTCACCGCAGGACGCGGGCGGCGTCGCCCGCGGCATGGCCCTCCAGCCCGACGGAAAGATCGTCTCCGTCGGGTACGTCGGCAACACCGCCTTCGACATCGGCCTCGCCCGCTACCACCCCGACGGCAGCCTGGACCCCACCTTCAGCGGCGACGGCACGACGACCGCCGACTTCGGAGGCACAGACTTCGGCAACGCCGTCGCCGTCCAGCCCGGCGGCCGGATCGTCGCCGCGGGCTCCGGCGGCCCGGGCTACGCGGTCCTCCGCTACCTCGCCGACGGCACCCCCGACGCCACCTTCGGCACCGCGGGCCGGGTCGCCGCCGCCTTCCCCGGCGACGGCGGCACCGCCCACGCCCTCGCCCTCCAGCCGAACGGCAAGATCGTCCTCGCCGGCCGCGCCGACGACCCCGACAGCCAGGAGGCCAACGACTTCGGAGTCGCCCGCCTCCACCCGAACGGCACGCCCGACACCACCTTCGGCGGCGACGGCCACGTCGTCACCGGCTTCGGCGACTTCGACGAAGCCCGCGGAGTCGTCCTCCAGCCCGACGGCACGATCGTGGCGGCCGGCTACGGAGCGGGCTTCGCCTTCGCCCTCGCCCGCTACCAGGGCGGCGACAACGGCACGCCCCCGCCCCCGCCGCCGAGCGCGAACCTCTCGGTCACCCACACCGGCACCACCACCGTGAGCATCGGCGACCGCGCCACGTACACCGTCCGGGTCACCAACTCCACGGCCTCCACCGCGTCCGCCACCGGCGTCACCCTCACCGACTCCCTCTCCGGAGCCGGCGTCACCGTGATCTCCGCCGCCCCCTCGCAAGGCAGTTGTACGACCACGGCAACGTCCGCCACCTGCGCCCTCGGCACCCTCGCCCCCGGTGCCGCCGCCATGATCACGGTCACGGCCGAACCCCGCGCCACCGGCACGACCACCGCCACCGCGACCGCCGGCGCCACCCAGCCGGACCCGAACACCGCCGACAACACCGCCACCGCCACCACCTCGGTCAACAACGCCCGCGGCTGCACCCTCATCGGCACCAGCGGCACCGACACCCTGACCGGCAGCTTCGGCAACGACGTCATCTGTGCCCTCGGCGGCGACGACACGGTCCGCGCGAGCTACGGCCACGACACCGTCCACGCCGGCTTCGGCAACGACAACGTCGACGGCAGCTACGGCGACGACGCCCTGAACGGCGGTCCGGGCAACGACGTCCTCGCCGGCGCGTACGGCAACGACCGCGTCACCACCACCGACGGCGTCTCCGCGAACGACACCGCCAACGGCGGCCTGGGCACCGACACCTGCACCACGGACCCGGGCGACACCCGCCTCGGCTGCCCCTGACCCGCTCCCAGCAGTGCCCCCCCAACGACAGGAGCCCCGCCACCAAGTGGCGGGGCTCCGTCGTGCTCACCCGTCGGTCACGGAAGGAACTCGTACGACGGTCCGTCAGGCGCGCGGTCGCGCGAGCACAGCGTCACGTCACGGCCCTGCAGATACGCCAGGAACCATTCGCCGAACGTCATCTCGTAGAGCGTCCACGCCGGACTGTCGAACTCCTGGACCACCACGCGCCAGGTGTCCTCGGCGTCGTCGGGGACACGGAGGAAGATCGCCTCGCCCGTCACGGCCGTCGCCACCGGCATGAGTTCGCCGGGCTTCGACCCCACCGGACTCGGCAGGAACTCCACCATGTCCTCTTCGCGCCAGAGTTCCAGATCCCGTTCGATCATCGTCCCGAGGTCGTGCAGGAGATGGCGAGCGGGATGCTTCAGGTACAGCTGGTTGTTGATCAGGACCGAGCCGTACGCGTCGACGATCTCGTGGAAGTCCGCGGGGAACTCGATGCCGAGCTCCCGCTCCAGTTCGATCCACGGAGCCGGGTCGGTCCAGTTGAACCGCGGTTCGCCCAGCACCGCGCGTATGTCGGAAAGCCTTGCCACAGTCTTGCCCCTTCTAGCACCCGGTGTTGCTGCTGCGCGGGGTGTTCTCCGCCGTGCACGAGTAGCTGTTGACGATGTTGCCACCGGGGCCGTACGTGGTCATCCCCAGCTGAATGGTCGTGGGGATGGGCGAGTGCGGATCCCCGTAGATGGGAACGACCGAGATGGCCAGCCGGTTGTTGCCGGTGAGGTGGGTCCAGCCGTACCGCTCCATCTTGGAGGCCATGCGCCGATTGGCCCTACCGTACATGGCCACCAGGTTCTTGACGTCCTTGCCGGTGCCCTTGCCCCAGTAGCCGATCAGGTGGCCCGCCTCCGCCTCGCCACCCGAGTTCCTGATCTGGTCCATGCCCTCCGGGTCGACGGACGGATCGCATTCGGGGCACTTGGGCAGACCGCCCGCCCCGGTGCGCGACCTGCGGTCGGCCTTGCTGAGGAGCGCGATGGCGCCGGTGGCCCGGCAGCCCTTCTTGCCCGAGCGGTCCGTGTACTCCTCGAGGCCGAAGTACATCCGGCCTCCGTCCCACGCGGGCGTCGAGTCACAGGTGGGGCTGTTGGTGTCCGTCGTCCGCGGCGCGGGCCTGGGCGCGGGGCCCGGCGACGGCTGCGGAGTCGGCCCCGGGCGGGGCTGGCTGCTGGACGAGCTGCCCGAATCGGTGTCGTCCGCCGACGGCCGCAGCATCGTGCCCACGGCGGCTCCCGCGTCGGCCAGGTTCTGCTGCCCCTCCGGAGTCGCCGCGTACAGCGCCGTGCCGAGTGCCGCCGCGGCCCAGTAGATGGCCGGGATCGCGAAGACGAAGTGGCCGTCGAGCTCGACGAGACTGGTGGGGTTGCCGCCGGTGAAGGCGTAGCGGTTGCTGGTGTACGGGTCCGCGCCCAGGCTCATGTCGGCGAGGGCGCCGTTGTACATGTCCCGGGTGGTGAAGCGGTTCAGGCCCGGGCTGTAGTCGCGGAAGCCCATGTCGTACGTGCCCGACTGGGCGTCCCAGCGCTTCGCGTTGAACCGGTACGGGTTGTACTCCTCCTTGTCCGGCTGGCCCGCCTCCGGCTTGTCGATGCCGGTGAACTCCGCGGTGTCGTTGGTGCCGTAGGCGGTGTAGCCGTAGGTGGCCTTGGTGTCGCCGTTCTTGTCGGTCAGGGTCTCGACGTCGGTGTGGCTGTTGTAGCCGTAGTAGCCGTCCTCCGTCGTGCCGTCGGTGTTGTGCTTCCGCTGCGACAGGCGCTCGCCCCAGGGGCTGTACTGGAACGACTTGGTGAGCGCGCCGGCCACCTTCTCGTCGAGGACCTCACCGGACAGGCCGAGGTACTCGAACTCGGTGGTCTTGCCGCCCGCCGTCTTCGTCGCCGTGCGGTCCAGCGGGTCGAAGGTGTACGTCGTCGACTTCATCGCGCCGCCGGCGTCCAGCTTCTGGGACTCCACGACGTGGTCGAAGCCGTCGTACACGCTCCGCTCGATCACCTTGTTGCCGGAGACCACCGACTGCTGGCGGCCGAAGGGGTCGTAGACGTAGGTGGCGGGCAGGGCGCCCGCCGACGTGGCGCTCATCAGCCGGTTGCGGTCGTAGCGGAACGTGGTGCTGGTCCCCTTGACGCTCTGGCTGATGACGTTGGCGTTGTCGTCGTGGACGTACGTCTCCGTGCCGGCCCCGTTGCCCGTCTTGACCGAGCGGGTGAGCCGGTCGGCCGGGTCGTAGGTGAAGTCGGTCGTGGAGTCGAGGTACGCCGCGTGGTTGTCGGCGTTCATCTTCTTCGCCACGTCCTGCGCCTTGTTGCCGTTGGCGTCGTAGGCGTAGGTGTGGGAGGCGATCAGCGTGGTGCCGTCCGCCTTCTTCTCCGTCGTCGACTTCAGCGCACCGTCGAGGAAGTAGGTGTAGTCGACGGTGTTGCCGTTGGCCTTCGTCTCCCTCAGCTTCTGGGCGCGGCCCGTGTACGTGTACGACGTGACCTTGGGGCTGCCGTCCGTCGCGGACTTCCCGACGGACACGGACGTGACCTTGTCCCGCTGGTCGTAGGCGTACCTGGAGAACTGGCTCGGGTGGCTGACCGTGAGCAGCTGCCCGTTGGCGTCGTAGGTGTACGACGTCGCCTTCTTCTCCGCGCCCGCGAGCGACTCCGTCACCTTCTGGACCTGGTTGAGGCCGGTGTAGGTGATGGCGTAGGCATCGATCCGGGCCCCGGACGACGTGTCCGCGATCGAGGTCAGGTTGCCGTTGACGTCGTAGGCGTAGGTGGAGGTCCGCTTCTCGTTGTCGGTCTCGGCGGAGTTGTCACGGACCAGCTTGACGCCGTCCGCGACGACCACGCCGGTGGCGCTCTGCTCCAGCTTCAGCTTCGTGTCCTCGCCCTGCTTGAGGGCGTAGTTCCCGAGGCCGACCCAGGTGCCGGCAGCGGCGTTCTGGTCCCGGGTGACCGCCGGTTCGGTGGTCGTGCCGTGGGAGAGCGTGTACTTCGCGGACGTGGCGGCCCCGGTCACCTTCGGGAACTTCACGTACGCCGTGTACGTGCCGTCCTTGGGGACGTCCAGCGTCCACGTGAAGGCGTCGGTGCCGGTGCCGGCCGCGTGCGTGCGGTGGTCGTAGCCCTGCTGTCCGGTGGTGTTCCCGGTGGCCCAGGTGCCGGTGGTGGCGATGTGCTGGGTGTCGGAGTTGTCCACCAGGGCCACCGACCTGCCCACCGGCACGCCGTCGTCCGAACGGGACTTCATCTTCCCGTCGGGGTGGAACGACCACGTCATGGTGCGGTTGGACGAGCCGCCCGCGGACGTCAGGGTCCTCGCCGTCTGCTGACCCACGTCGTTGTAGTCGTACGTGGTGGCGATGGACCACGGGTCCGTGGAGCTCTTCGTCCAGCCGTTGTCGAAGTAGGTGAACGTGGAGTCGTTGCGGACCGTCTGCCCCTCGGACGGCGGCTGCGAGGTCTTCGCGACGCGGCCCACGGCGTCGTACACCGTCTCGGTGTAGACGTGGGGGTTGTTGTGACGTCCGTCCGCCGGGTCGTACGGCTGGTACTGCCTGACCGGACGGTTCAGCTTGTCGTACTCGGTGCGCGCGGTGAAGGCCGTGGTCGTTCCCGCCTCGACCGCGCGCGGGGTGATCACCTTGGTGGTGTTGCCGACCTGGTCGTACTCGTACCGGGTCGTGCGGTAGGTGATCGGCGAGGTGCCGCTGCGCGGGATCCTGACCTCGGTCTGCTTGCCGCGCTCGTCGTAGCCGATGAGCGTGGTGTTGTTCTCGGCGTCCGTGGTGGAGACGACCAGGGAGTCCTTGTCGTACGCCGTCCGGGTCGTCCTGCCGGCGGCGTCCGTGACCGCGGTGACCCGGTGGTTCAGGTCGTAGGCGGTCAGGGTCCTGTAGTCGGCCGGGTCGGCGGTGGCGTTCTTCTTCGGGTCGACGACCTTGGTGGCGTTGCCCGCGTCGTCGTACTCGTAGCTGATCGTGTCGCCGGTGGAGGTGGTGACGGCGGTCAGCTGGTAGATCTCGTTGTAGGAGTTGGTCGTGACGAAGTCCGTCGCGTCCGCGGTCGTCAGCGTGCCCTTGGGCTCGGTCGTCGTCCTGAGGTTGCCGACCCGGTCGTAGGTGTACGTCGTCCGGCGCTCGTCGGAGGTCGCCGTGTACTTCGGCGCCGTCGTCGACGTCACCTGGTCGGCCGCGTCGTACACCGCGGTGGACACCGCGCCGTTGGGCGCCGTCGACGTCGTGATGTTGTCGTTGGCGTCGTACACGGGCGCCGGGGCGGAGATCAGGTCGCCGGTGGCCTGGTCCTTGGGCTCGGTCTTGACCAGCGGGCGCTTGAAGACGTCGTACGTCTGCGTGATCTTCTTGCCCAGGGCGTCGGTGATCTCGGTGACCTGCCCGCGCTCGTCGTAGACGAACGTCGAGGAGTTGTTCAGCGCGTCCGTCATCGTCCTCGGGAAGCCCGTGGGCCCGAAGCCGCTGTTCGTGTCCGCGTTGCCGTTGGCGTCGGTCGCCTTCGTCAGGTTGCCGTACGCGTCGTACTCGTACGTCGTGGTGTAGTCACCGGCCGTCGTGGTGGCGACGCCCTTGGGGTCGGTGACCGTCTTCAGGTTGCCGAACGCGTCGTAGCCGAACTGCCACGTCCGGCCCTCCGGAGAGGTCTTGGTGAACAGGTCGGCCGCGTAGCCGTCGGCGCGCGTCTGGTACGCGTACCGCGAGGAGTTCGCCGGATAGGTGCCCGGCGCGCAGTCCGAAGGGGGCGGCACACCCGCCTTGTTGTTCTCCGCGTCGCGCTTCCAGAGGGGGTAGCCCGTCTTCTGGTCGTAGCAGTACGCGGTCTTGGCGCCGTTGTTCTCCTCCATGTACGTGACGTTGTTGTCCGCGTCCCACGACAGCTTCATCGCCTGGGACTTGGCGTTCTTCGACAGGACGGGACGACCGAAGTCGTCGGTCACGTAGTCGGAGACGCGGGACTGCGCGTCGGTGATCTTCGCGGCGACGAACGCGGGGTTGGCCGCGTCGGCCGCGTAAGTGAAGCCCGTGGCGCCCTGGAGACGGTCGGTGATCGTCTTGGTCCACCAGTGGTACTTCGGGTCGTCGCCGGCCTGCGGCGCGTGGTACGCCAGCTGCGTGGCGTTGCCGCGGGGGTCGGTGACCGCGACCAGCTTGACGTTCTTGTTGCCCTGGGTGGCGTCGTACGTGAAACCGAAGACCTTCGGCTGGCTGGATCCGGCGCCGTCGGTGAGCC
This sequence comes from Streptomyces sp. NPDC003327, assembly GCF_053589515.1. Classification (NCBI taxonomy): domain Bacteria; kingdom Bacillati; phylum Actinomycetota; class Actinomycetes; order Kitasatosporales; family Streptomycetaceae; genus Streptomyces; species Streptomyces sp. NPDC003327. The sequence continues at coordinate 54,345 of NZ_JBSFSA010000035.1, forward strand.
TGGTGAGCAGGCCCTTGTCGGAGTACTCGAAGGTGATCCTGCGGCCCGAGATGTCGGTCATCGACTTGATGTGGTCGATGATCTTCGGGTTGGAGGTGTCGGCCTTGGAGTAGTACGCGACCGTGAGCGCCTGCCGTCCGGCCGGGTCGGTGAGGTACGTGAGGAACTTGGTCGGCTTGTTGTTGGACTTGCGTTCCTCGTACGTGTACGTCTGCTGGTTGCCGTTCTTGTCGACCAGCGACGTCATGTAGCCGTCGCAGCCGAACAGGAAGCGGGTGCCGTCGGGCCGGGTCAGGGTCCAGGCGTCGGGGACCGGGTCCTTCAGCGGGGTGCAGTCCAGGCCGGGCTTGGCCGTCAGCCGGTAGTGGACGCCCGCGGGGGCCTTCCAGGAGCCGTCCGCCTGCTTGCGGAACACGTGGGTCGTGCCGTCGCCGTCCGGGAGACGGATCTCGGTCGGGTTCGGTTTCGGGTGGAACTCCAGCGGCGCACCGAGCCGGATCGGGCCGGCGGCCTGGAAGGACCAGCCGTGGCCGGAGACGGTGTCGGAGGTGTCGAGGCTGTTGTACGCGAACCGGGCGAAGGTGGTGACGCCGCGGCCCGGGTTGGTGAACGCGTTGTACTGCCAGACGCTGTTGCCGGACGCCAGGTTGTTCATGACGGTCGAGCCGGCACCGGTGTTCTTGCCCGTGTAGACGTAGAACTTCTCCATGCCGAGCTGGTTGGAGGTCGGGTCCTCCACCGCCACGGTCTGCCGCAGTCCGGGGATGCCCGAGGTGCCCGACATCCAGGTGCCCGCGGTCTTGTCGAGGACGTCCCAGGTCAGGACGTAGTCGGTGCGCTTGTTGCCGTTGTCCGAGTTGATCGGGGTCTTCACCACGGCCCGGAGGTCGACGCTGTCACCGGGGGCGACGTTCGCCGGCAGGGCCGTCCGGACCTGGTTGCCGCCGTTCGTCACGTCGGTGCCGTCGGGCAGGGTCCACCTGTAGGTGAGGACGTGGTCGGCCGCGTTCCAGGCGGAGGCGGTCGTGTTGGTGAGGGTGAGGTCCACCGTGTGGTCGGTGTTCGGCGTCATGCGGGCCGGGGTCTGCGGCGCGTAGTACGTCGACTCGGTCGTGGAGTCGATGTAGGTGACCACCAGCCTCGGGTGCAGGCGCGGCTCGGCGCCCTCGGAGGAGAGGAACAGGGTCCGCTCCTGCCGGGCGGCCTCGTCGGCCGTCTTGATGACCACGCCCCTCTGGGAGGACGGGGTGGTCACCCAGGACTGTGCGAGCGAGGTGATGTTCCAGTCCTGACGGGCCGGGTCGTTCGTCATCGCCCCGACGTCGCCGACGGAGGCGCCGACGTCACCGCCCGGCGTGGACCAGGTGGTGGTGCCGTCCGCCTTCAGCCACGTCGCCGTCTCGTCGAAGTCGCGCGTCAGCGGCCGCACTTCGTAGACGGCGCCGGGCGCGTCCTGGGCGGTCTGGGTGGACCAGAGCCGGACCTTGGCGTCCAGGACCCGGGCCGAGGCGGGGATGCCCAGGGCGGGGAACTTCAGCAGTGCCCGGGTGTCCTCGTAGGTGGCGGAGTTGTTGCCGACGCTCAGCCAGTTCTTCGGGCCGCCGTCGTCGATCGTGTCGTGCGTGGACGTGGGCCGCGCCGAGGACAGGGTGGTGTCGTGCGTCGCCGTCAGCGCCTTCGTCGTGCGGCCGGCCTTCGGCAGCCGGACGAGCTGGGTGGGCGCGCCGACGATCTGCCCGTCCTTCGTCTTGACCGCGACCATGTAGTAGTACGCGCGGCCGAACGGGTCCGGGTCGTCGCCCTTCGTCGGCACGGCGGTGGTGTCCGTGAAGGACGTCGTGCCGGGTGCGAGGGGTGCCACGAGGGTGGCGGCGGACGGCGTGAAGGCCTGGCTGATCGAGCGGTGGACCTGGTACTCGACCAGGTCGTCACCGGTCGCGACCGGATCCTTGTCCTGGTAGGCGGACCAGTCCAGCTCCGCACCGGTGGCGTGGATCGTCGTCGGGTTGGCCAGCTCGACGCCCTGCCGGCCGAAGGTCAGGACGAGACGCGGGTAGTTGGCGGCCTCACCGCCGTACCCGAACTCGCTGCCCTCGTACCGCGGACCGCCCTTGGGGCCGTTCGCGGACTCGTCGCCGGCCTTGATCACGAAACCGTTGTTGGCGTACGTGCCGTCGATCCACTGCTGGACCGTCCTGGTCACGGGGAACGAGTGCCAGGCGTTCAGTTCACCGGGCTGCTTGGTGACCACGCCGCCCTTGGTGAACCGCACCGCGTCCGCGAGCACGGTCGTGCTCGTCGAGGCCGGTCCGTCGCCGAGGACGACCTTGCCGAGGGTGCCCGCCTTGAACGGATGTGAGCCGAGGGTCTTCCACACCCCGCCCGTACCGGCCTGCTGGTCGACCGTGTACGTCTTCGAGCCGCCGTCGTACGTGACGGTGTACGGGGCGTTCGTCGCCCGGTCCGCGGCCGGCACGTGATGCGCCTCGACCTGGTAGGTGCCGTCCTCGGGGAGAGTCGGCTGCCAGGTGTAGGTGTCACCCGCGACCGAGTCCTTGTTGTACATGTACGTCTGGTTCACGGCGTACTGCGTGTACGCGGTGTTCCCCGACGCCGGCCAGGCACCCACCGCCGCGGTACGCCCGGCCTCGCCGTTGTCCACGACGACCGAGGTGCCCGACAGCTCACCCGTGAACGACTGCGCGCTGTTCCAGGTGGCCGTCTCCTCCGACCACGCCTGCGTCGCGCGGTGCGCCTCCAGCTGAACCTCGGTGTCCCCGGTGGTGTGGTACTGGTCGAACCACAGCTTCAGATCGGCCGAATCCAGCTTCGTCCCGGCCGGAATGCTGCTCACCGGGAAGCGGATCAGCGCACGCGACGTGCCCGTCGACGTGTTGCCGACCGAGAGGCGCCAGTTGTCCTTGTAGTTCGTCGCCGGACCGTCCGAGGAGATCATCACGTCCTGCGCCGTGGTCGGCGTCGGAGCGATGGAGATCGTCGGGTCGATGGTGACCGGGTACTGCCGCTCGGGGGCGGCGAGCCACTTCGCGTCCGGCGTGACGGTCAGCTTCCAGCCCTGGCCCTCCCGGGTGAGCCTCTGCTGCACGGCCGCGCTGTAGCCCGTGCCGTACGGCGCCTTCGCGTCCTTCCGCGCGTCCGTCATGAACGCCGCCGGAATGACCAGGACCGGGTCCGCGCCTTCGTCGTGGAACGAGACCGAGCCGTCCTCGTTCTGCTTCGGCGTGAGGCCGCCCGCCTCCAGCGTGAAGGTGAAGGTCACCGGACCGGACGGCTTGGCGTCCAGGACGATGTTCTCCTTCACGCGACCGGGACCGACCTCGTACGACAGGTCCGCCCCGGCCACCGCGTCCTTGTACGTGACGGAGTTCCCCGCCGCCACGGGTGCGAGCCCGGCCGCACCGTCGAGCCCCAGCGTCACCGCGTGCCCGGCACCCGCCTCGAACCGCAGCAGCCGGCCGGGGTCCGAGCCGAACCAACTGCGGGTCGCGTTCGTGGTGTTGGAGAAGACGAAGCCCTTGGTGCCGGACGGGACGACCGTGGGGTCGATGTCCTTCCACGAGGTCCCCGCCCGGTAGGCGGTGGGAACGGCAGACACCTCGGCCTGCACCCGCCCGTCGGACAGCTGCCAGTACCGGGCGTGCGCCGTCCGCTTCCCGGTCAGCTCGGCCACGCGCTTCGCCTTCGGCGTCGCCCGCCCCTTCGGCAGCTTCTCCCGGTCGGCTATCCCCGCCCGGTCGTCCGTCGGCGGCTGAGCCGTCCGCCGCTGTTCGTCGCCGTCCGAGAACCAGCCCGCGACGGCGTCGAAGACGCCTTCGCCGCTTTCATTCGAAACGGGCGCCGCATAAGCGGCTTGTGGCAGCGTGGTGCCGGCTATTGCCGTCACCACGAGGCAGGCTGTCGCCCGCCCGTATCGCATTCTCACGCAAAATCCCCTCCTCGTGCATGACACGTCCGGCCTGGCCGAGGGGGCGAAGTGCCGGATTCCTCAAGGCATGCCGAACGGGCCGACTCCCTGGGGGAGTGGGCGGAGGGATTCTTCATCACGGAGTCGACGGTCCGTCAAGCGTGCGCTCAAAGCGCCCATTTCGCGAGTGTGCGGATTTGTCTGCTGCCTGGCGTTCGCCGAATACGGTGGTGTATAGCGGATGCCGAATTCGCCGTCAACGAAATGCGCGTACGGCTTCCGCCCTCCCTGCCGAGAGGGGTGCCGGGCCGATGCCGGGCACCCCTCGGAGCGGCGGAGCCGTGCTCCGGGACGGGGCCGGGTCTCCGCTCAGTCGTACATCGCCACGCGGTGGAACGTCGCCAGTGCGGTGTCGACGGGGTGGGGCTGAGGGCGGCCCGTGGAGTCGAGGGCGTTCCACCTCTGCAGGTTCACCGCGACGGCGAGCTGCCGCTTGCCGTCGGCGCGGATCACGGCCAGCGTGCCTCCGCCCCAGACGGTGCCTCCGTGCCCACAGAAGGTGGGCCGGTCGGGGCTCTCCGTCGGATGGAGGCCGAGTCCGTAGGGGATCAACGACCCTTCCTGGGAGATGATCGGGACGGTGCGCTGCATCTCGGCCAGCGACGACCGGCTGACGACCTCCCCTTCCAGCAGCAGCCGGTAGAAGCGGTTGAGGTCCGCGACGGTCGATATCAGGGAGGCCGACGGGCCGACCCACGACATGTCGTAGACGCTGAAGTCGCGCGGCGGTTCGATCATGCCGAACCACGACTCGTAGAGCCGGGAGTGGTCCCCCTCGACCCGTGTCCCCGTGGGGAACCCGGTCTCCCGGAGCCGGGCGCGCTCGATGACGTCGCGGGTGATGCACTCCTCGGCCGTCGTGCCCGACACCCGCTCCAGGAGGGCGCTCAGGAGGAGGTAGTTGGTGTTGGAGTACACCCCCGGAGCACCCCCCGGCGTGCCGACGGCAGGTGCGGAGACCCCCATCCCGATCAGGTCGACGGGGTCGAACTCCGTGAACCGGTGGTCCTCCAGACTCTCCGGCCCGGTGTCCGCGAGACGGGGCAGCGCCTTGAGGGAGGGGTAGGCGTACGGGAGGTACTCGGCCAGGCCACTGGTGTGGTCGAGCAGCATCCGCACCGTGATCGCCTCGCCGCGCTCCCCGGGGACGAGCTCCGGAAGGTACCGGGCGACCGGAGCGTCGAGACCGACCCGGCCCCTCTCCGCCTGCCGCAGCACCGCGGCGGCGGTGAAGGTCTTGGTGACGCTGCCGACCCGGTGCCGCATGTCGGCGGTGACGGGACGGCCGGTCGCGACATCGGCGACGCCGGCGGCGCCGCGCCACACGTCGTCACCGTCGCGCACCTCGGCGAACAGGCCCGGCACTCCGGCGTGGTGGACGTTCTCGAGGGCGGCGTCCAGCGCCGCGCGGTCCAGGGGGTTCTTCACGTCATGCGTCCTTTCGCGTCTCCGGGGCGCGCCGCGCACGGGGGCGCCGCTCCGGCCAGCAGGGCACGAGTGGTGCGCCGGCCCGCCCGGCGCACTCATGTCCTCATTATGCACGCGGTGCGTGCAACACCAAGTGCACGGCTAGGCTGAGTGCGTCGAGAGGAGCAGGACATGGCAGGCCGAAGGCGTTGGACCACCGACGAGATCCTGGACGCGGCGGCGGAACTGCTGCGCACGGGCGACGCCGACTCGTTCAGCGTGCGCAAGCTCGCCGCGACGCTCGGAACGGACTCCTCCAGCCTCTACCGGCACTTCCGCAGCAAGACGGAGCTGCTGCGCGCGGTCGCCGACCGGATCCTCCTGGCCGCGATGGACGGGTACGAGCCCGAGGGCGACTGGAAGCAGCGCCTCACCGCCCTTGCCCTGCGCGTACGGGAGGCCTTCGGCCAACAGCCCCAACTCGCCTCGGTCTGGGGGCGCTACGCCTCCTCCGGCACCGGATCACGGCTGATCATGGAGGAGGTGCTCCAGGCCCTGCGGGCAGCGGGCCTGCCCGACGAGGAGATCCCCGTGCGCTACCACCGGCTCGTGGTCCTCATCGCGGCGTTGATCGCCTCCGAGGCCGGCGTCAGCACGGTCACCCCCGCGGAGTACGAGCAGGCCATGGAGCTGTTCCGCGTGGCCGTCCTGGGCGCCGACCCCGCACACTTCCCGGCCCTGTCCCACTTCGCCCGCGACGTCCGCCCCCTCGGCGCGGACCGCCGTGCCGCGTTCGAGGAGATCCTCGCCGCCCACCTCACGCACATCGAGGCCACGCTGCCCGGCAGCCCCCGCGACGCGATCCGCGGCCCGATCGCGACCCCGCCCCCCTCGCCCTCGTAGCATCCCGATCATGCGTGCGTTCTTCTCCGTCGCCGGACGGACCCTGTCGTACCTGGACTTCGGCGGTCCTGGCGCCCCGCTCCTGGCCCTGCACGGGCACTACAACGAGGCGTCGGCGTTCGCGCCCCTCGCCGAGGCGCTTGCGCCGCGGTGGCGGGTGCTGGCCCTCGACCAGCGCGGGCACGGCGCGTCGGACCGCGCCGAACGCTACGGACGTGACGACTACGTCGCGGACGTCGCCGCCTTCCACCGGCATCTGGACATCGGTCCCGTGGCGGTGCTGGGGCACTCACTGGGCGGAGTGAACGCCTACCAGTACGCCGCCCGGCAGCCGGACCGGGTCAGCACGCTGATCGTCGAGGACATCGGCGCCGTGGTGGACAGCGACTGGTCGTTCACCCTGCGCCTGCCCCGCCACGCGCCGTCGCGGCACCACCTGGCGGCGGCGCTGGGCCCGACGGCGCCCTACCTGGAGTGCGCCTTCCGCCCGACGGACGACGGCGGATGGGCATTCTCCTTCGACATCGAGCACACGGTGGCGTCCCAGAAGGCCCTGAACGGAGACCACTGGCGGGACTGGACGGCGGTCGCCTGCCCCACGCTGCTGATCCGCGGCACGCGAAGCGACGAACTGTCGGCCGCCCACGCGGACGACATGATCACCCGCCGCGCCGGCGGCGCCCGTCTCGTCGAGCTTCCCGCCGGCCATGTCGTGCACCACGACGCCCCGGACCTGTTCGCCGCCGCCGTCGCGGACTTCCTCTCCGCCCGGCCGTGACCCGCGGACGTCCCCGACCCACCACACGGGCGGGCGGTTCGCCCGCCGCTACGAAAGGACCAGTCCCTGAACCCCCAGCTCGCGGAAGCGCTGTCCGCGGCCCTGCTCGTCCTCGTGCTGGCCTGCGCGGTCATGCGGCCCTTCGGATGGCCGGAGGCGGTCGTGGCCGTCCCGGCCGCCGTCCTCGTCGTGGCCACCGGAGCCCTCTCCCTCGACGACGCCCTCGCCGAGGCGGAGCGGCTCGGCCCGGTCATCGGCTTCCTCGCCGCCGTCCTGGTGCTGGCCCAGCTCTGCGACGACGAGGGACTGTTCCAGGCCTGCGGGGCGTGGATGGCGCGCACGGCGGCGGGCCGACCGCGTCGGCTGCTCGCCCAGGTGTTCCTGGCCGCGTCGGCGATCACCGCCGTGCTCAGTCTGGACGCCACGGTGGTGCTGCTGACCCCGGTGGTCTTCGCCACCGCGGCCCGGATCGGCGCCCGTCCGAAACCCCACGTGTACGCCTGCACGCACCTGTCGAACACGGCCTCCCTGCTGCTGCCGGTCTCCAACCTCACCAATCTTCTGGCCTTCGCGGCCAGCGGGCTCAGCTTCACCCGGTTCGCCGCGCTGATGGCCCTGCCGTGGGCGGCGGCCATCGCCGTCGAGTACCTGGTCTTCCGCCGTTTCTTCGCCGCGGACCTGGACGCCGGGGCGCAGGCGCCCGCACCGACCGAGCCCCCGGAGCCGCCGCTGTTCGCCCTCGTGACCGTGGCGTGCACCCTGGCCGGATTCGTGGCGACCTCGGCGGTCGGCGTCGACCCCGCGTGGGCCGCCCTGGCCGGCGCACTGACCCTCGCCGTACGGGCCCTGATCCGGCGCCGCACCACTCCCCGGGCGCTGGTGCGCGCGGCTTCCGTACCCTTCCTCGCCTTCGTCCTGGCCCTCGGGATCGTGGTCCTCGCCGTGGTGGAGAACGGACTCGACGACGCCTTGGGGCGGGTGATCCCCGAGGGCACCGGCCTGCCGGAGCTGCTCGCCCTCGCCGGGATCGCCGCCCTGCTCGCCAACGTCATCAACAACCTGCCCGCGGTGCTGGTCCTGCTGCCGCTGACCGCTCCCTCCGGTGCCGGCGCCGTCCTCGCCGTGCTGATCGGAGTCAACATCGGCCCGAACCTCACCTACGCCGGCTCGCTGGCCACCCTGCTGTGGCGGCGCATCGTGCACGCCCACGACGGCGAGGTGGAGCTGAAGGAATTCACCCGGCTCGGCGTGTACGCCGTACCCGCCGGCCTGGTCGCCGCCGTCCTGGCGCTGTGGCTCTCGCTGACCGTCGTCGGAGCGGGCTGACCACCGCACGCTCCGACGACGACCACCCCGCTGCCCCTGCGGCCCGGCCGCGGACGGGACGGCACCGGGCCCAGGAGCACGGCCTCGTCGGCGGGCCGCTTCCGGCGTCAGTAGCCGTAGATCATCTTGTACGCGACCTCGGGGAGGAACTGCCCGGCCGTGGAGCCGGTGCCCACGCCGCAGTTGCCGTCGGACTCGCCCGGGCCCTTGATCCACAGCAGCATCTCGGCGCCGCCTCCCAGCCGGGTGGGCGTGCCGATGCGCCGGCCGGCCGGGTTGCACCACTCGCCGTTCGAGCCGTTGCCGTTGCGGCTGGTGTCGACGACGAACGGCTTGGTGTAGCCGTAGCGGGCGGACAGTTCGCCGTTCACGGCGTTGCCGTAGGCGGTGTTCTGGGCGGTGGTGTAGAAGTTCGAGACGTTGAGCGAGAAGCCGTGGGCCTGGCGCAGTCCGGCCTCGTGGAGGCGCTGGGCCATCGTCGCCGCGCTCACCCAGCCCGGGTTGCCCGCGTCGAGGTAGACCCAGGTGTTGGGTGCCTGACGGCCGAACTCGGCGAGGGCGCCGCTGATCATGCCCTGGCGTTCGCGGATCTGGGTCTGGTTCAGGCAGCCGTAGTCCGCGAGGGAGTCGGGTTCGAGGACGACGACGGCCGGGCGGTTGGCTATCCCGCCCGCGAACTGCGCGATCCAGGTCGCGTAGGCGGTGGGCGAGGAGGCTCCGCCTCCGGAGTGGCCGCCGCACGAGTCGCGCAGGTAGATGTTGTACGCGACCAGCACGGGCAGCTTGTCGGCGTGGTCCGCCGCCCCGACGTACGCGCCCGTGGCGGTGCCGATCGTGCCGCTCCAGGCGCCGAACCAGCGGGCCATGGGCGTGCCGGCCAGGGACGTGTTGATGGCGGGCGCCCGCCCGTCGTTGGGGTTGGCGGCGGCCCACTGCTTCGCGGCGGAGTTCGGGTCCACGTAGAAGCCGCTGGTCATGGTGGTCGGGTCGGCCGCGTGGGCGGGCGGCGCTAAGGAGAGCGCCAGCGGCAGCGCGGCAAGGGCGGTGACGAGGGCGCGGAGGGTGTGGCGCATGACGGTACCTCGGTTTCCTGACGACGGTCGCGCCGTTCGTCCCGTACGGAACGAACGGCGCACGGAGGACGTGCGGTGGTACGGATCCTCGGGCGTCCGAGGACCGTTGGAAGCGCTCCCAGGGGAAGCGGTCGACCACCTTACCTTCTGACAGGACGTCAGGCGCGGGTCCAGCGCTGGTTGCCGCCGTTCCAGCAGGAGTAGAGCTGGATCAGGGTGCCGTTGGCGGTGCCGTTGGCCGCGGCGTCGAGGCAGAGACCCGACTGGACGCCGACGATCGTCCCGTCGGAGTTGAGGCGCCACTTCTGGTTGTCGCCGCCCCAGCAGCTGTAGATCTGGACCTTGGCGCCGTTGCCGGTGCCGGCGGCGTCCAGGCACTTGTCGCCGTAGACCCGGAGTTCACCCGCGGCGGTGTGGGTCCACTGCTGGTTGGTGCGGCTGTTGCAGTCCCACAGCTGGAGCTGGGTCCCGTCGCTCGTGCTGGAGCCGGGCACGTCGAGGCAGCGGCCCGAGGCGACGCCCTTGATCGGTCCCGAACCGGCCGGGGGAGTCGGCGTCGGGGTCGGCGTGGGAGTGGTGGGGGAGCCGGCGTTGAGCGCGTCGAGCACGGAGGTGTACGCGGGCTTCTTGCTGCCGTCGCCGTTGAACAGCAGCGGCGTCTGCTCGGCTCGCCACGAGTCGGTGTCCCGCACGCCCCAGACGGTGATGCCGAGGCACCGGGGAACGGCCAGGCAGTCGTTCGTCACGTTGGCGTACGTCGTGCCCGAGGCGCCCTGGATGTCGAGCTCCGTGATGGCCACGTCGACCCCGAGGGCGGCGAAGTTCTGCAGCGTGGTGCGGAAGTTGCTGTGGTACGGGCTGTCGCTGTTGAAGTGCGACTGGAAACCGACGCAGTCGATGGGCACCCCGCGCTGCTTGAAGTCCCGCACCATGGCGTACATGGCCTGCGTCTTGGCCCAGGTCCAGTTCTCCACGTTGTAGTCGTTGTAGCAGAGCTTGGCGGCCGGGTCGGCGGCGCGGGCGGTGAGGAAGGCGACCTCGATCCAGTCGTTGCCGGTGCGCTGGAGGTTGGAGTCGCGCCGGGCTCCCGAAGTGCCGTCGACGAACGCCTCGTTCACGACGTCCCACTGGGCGATCTTGCCCTTGTAGTGGGCCATCACGCCGCTGATGTGGCTGATCATCGCCTGGCGCAGCGCGCTGCCGCCGAGGCTCTGCATCCAGCCCGGCTGCTGGGAGTGCCAGGCCAGGGTGTGGCCGCGCACCTGCTTGCCGTTCTGCACCGCCCAGTTGTACACGCGGTCGGCGGCGGTGAAGTCGAACCGGCCCTGCTGGGGTTCGGTGGCGTCGATCTTCATCTCGTTCTCGGCCGTCACCGAGGTGAACTCACGGGCCGCGATCGTCGTGTACGTCGCGTCGCCGAGCCTCCCCGAGGCGATGGCGGTGCCGAAGTAGCGGCCGTGCTGCGCCGCCGCGCGGCCGAGCGTGCTCTCGGCGGCGTGCGAGGCGGGCGGCGCCACCAGGACGGTGGCCGCACCGACTAAGCCGACGACCAGCGCCGCGCACAGACCGCCGATTTTTCTGCGGACGCCGCGGACGGTGGACGGCGGAAGGACGTGTGAGCGCATGACTGTGCCTCCAGGACGTGCATCACGGAAGGGGGGAGCGCGGAGGAATGCATTCGCCTCGGAACTCGGACGAAGGGACCGCGCCGACTCGGGACTCAGTGGAAACACCGTAGAAACAAGTCAACAGTTTCGAAATCTTTCGGAATTTCCTCTCGTCGCGCCACCGTGAATCGTCATGCATACAGGCGCGGCCGTCACGAAATCTTTTCGGTGAAAGGGCGCCCGATCTCGCATCCTCGTGCGGAGAAACACCGGGATCGCCTTCACGGCGCCGTGCGCCGTGGCGGGGCGGTGGAGAGCCGGATCCTGAGTTCGGTCGACAGTTCCATGCGGGGTGTGACCAGGCGCCGGTCCTCCATGCTCCGGAAGAGGGTGCGGGCGGCGACCCGGCCCATCTCCTCCAGCGGCTGGCGCACCGTCGTCAGGGGTGGTGACAGCCAGTCGCACATCGGCAGGTCGTCGAAGCCGACCACGCTGAGGTCCTGCGGGATCCGCAGCCCTTCCTGCCGCGCGGCCTCGTAGACGCCCATCGCCTGCTGGTCGCTGCCCGCGAAGACGGCGGTCGGCGGCTCGGAGAGCGCGAGCAGGTCCCGGGCGCACCGGAATCCTCCCTCGTGCCGGAAGTCGCCGAACCGGATCAGTTCGCGGTCCACCTCGATCCCGGCCCGTTCCAGCGCGGTGCGGTAGCCGTCGAGCCGGGCCTGGCTGCAGAGCATCTCCTTGCGTCCGCCGATCGTGGCGATGCGGCGGTGGCCCAGCGCCAGCAGGTGCTCGGTGGCGGCGAGGCCCCCCGCCCAGTTGGTCGCTCCGACGCTGGGCACGCCGTTGCCGGGCAGGTCCACGGGGTCGATGACGACGAGCGCGACCCCGGCCCGTTCGACCTGGGCGCGCTGGGCCCTGGTGACGGCGGCGGTGACGAGGATGACGCCGTCGCTGTGGTGGAGGGCCGGCAGGGTGGCCCAACTCGACGGTGTGGCCTCGCCCGGCGGTACGAGGGACACGACGGTGCCGACGCTCCGCCGGGCGCATTCGGCCTCGACGCCGCGGAGTATCTCCACCGCCCACTCGCTGTCCAGGCCGCCGATGATCAGGTCGACGAGACCCGACCGGCGGGCCCTGCCCTGCCGGCCGGGCGGAAGGTAGTTGCGGGACCGCAGCAGGCCCTCGATCCGTTTGCGGGTCGAGGGAGCGACATCGGAGCGGCCGTTGATCACCTTCGACACGGTGGCCTGGGAAACCCCGGCCTCCGCGGCGATGACGGCCAGGGTCGGACGCCTCTCGCTCACTGTGTCTCCTCTGCGAACGGGTCGGAGCTGCGACGGGTTTCGCAAACTTTCGAGGAGTTTCCGGGCACCCTTCGTGCTTGTCAAGACCGTCAACCTGGGCTTCTACAAGGTGAATCGGTGAAAGTACTTGACCGAGAAGCTCTGCGTTCCTAGCTTGTGGCAGCACGGAATTCGAGAGTATTTCGAAAGTTTTTCGGTCCCTCGTGACCGTCCACGAAGGAGCACTCCTGATGCCGATGCACCATCGGTCGACCCGTCCGCTGAAACGGCTGCTCGCCGTCCTGTCGCCCCTGCTGCTCCTGGCCACCTTCTTCGGTGCCCAGCCCGCCGGCGCGGCGACCGTCGACACCGGCGCGTGGTACGTGCTGGTCAACCGCAACAGCGGCAAGGCCCTCGACGTCCACAACCTCGCGACACACGACGGAGCCCGCATCACCCAGTGGGCCCGGAACGACCAGAACCAGCAGCAATGGCAGTTCGTCGACTCCGGCGGCGGCTACTACCGGCTCAAGTCCCGCCACTCCGGCAAGGTGCTGGACGTCCACAACGGCTCCACCGCCAACGGCGGGGCCGTCGTCCAGTGGGCCGACCTGAACGGAACCAACCAGCAGTGGCGCCTCGCCGACAGCGCGGACGGCCACGTCCGGCTCGTCGCACGCCACAGCGGCAAGGCCCTCGAAGTGCAGGGCGGCTCGACCGCCGACGGCGCGAACATCGTGCAGTACGACGACTGGGGCGGCGCCAACCAGCAGTGGCGGCTCGTCAAGGTCGGCGGCGGCACCCCCGGCACGTGCGCGCTGCCCTCGACGTACCGCTGGACCTCCACGGGCGCTCTGGCGCAGCCCAAGCCGGGATGGGCCTCGCTCAAGGACTTCACCGTCGCCCCCCACAACGGCAAGCAGCTCGTCTACGCGACGACGCACGGCGCCGCGGGAACGGGGGCGGGCTGGGGCTCGATGAACTTCACGCCCTTCACCACCTGGTCGGAGATGGCCTCGGCGAGCCAGAACACGATGTCGAGTTCCGTCGTCGCGCCCACGCTCTTCTACTTAGCGCCGAAGAACATCTGGGTGCTCGCCTACCAGTGGGGCAGGACCGCGTTCTCCTACCGGACGTCGACCGACCCCACGAACCCGAACGGCTGGTCGGCGGAGCACGAACTCTTCTCCGGCAGCATCGCCGACTCCGGAACGGGCCCCATCGACCAGACCCTCATCGCCGACGGTACGCACATGTACCTGTTCTTCGCCGGCGACAACGGCAAGATCTACCGGGCCTCGATGCCGATCGGGAACTTCCCGGGCAGTTTCGGCGCCACCTCGACCGTGGTCATGAGCGACACGACCAACAACCTCTTCGAGGCACCCCAGGTCTACAAGCTCCAGGGCCAGGACCGCTACCTCATGATCGTCGAGGCGATCGGCTCCCAGGGCCGGTACTTCCGCTCGTTCACGGCCACCAGTCTGAGCGGATCGTGGACGCCCCAGGCCGCGACCGAGGGCAACCCCTTCGCCGGCAAGGCCAACAGCGGCGCCACCTGGACCAACGACATCAGCCACGGCGAACTGATCCGCACCGGCGCCGACCAGACCTTCACGGTCGACCCCTGCAACCTGCAGTTCCTGTACCAGGGACGCGACCCGCGGTCGGGCGGCGACTACGGCCTCTGGCCCTACCGGCCGGGCCTGCTGACGCTGCAGCGCTGACGGCCGGACCTGACCGGCCCCCACCCAACCTGACCCGAACCGACCGGACCGGCTCCGGCAGGAGCCGACGTGGCGGGCCCGTCGCACGACAGGGCCCGCCACGACCACCATTCCGAACATGCGACGAAATCTCGAACAAGCCCCGGCGAGGAGCCACGACGACATGATGATCAACAGGCGTACGGTGATGGCGGCGGGCGCCGCCGGAGTGGCCGCCGCGGCCGTGGGGACGGCGCCCTCCTTCGCCGCGGGAGGCACGGGCCGACCGGGCGGCAAGCCGGTGAAGGAGCTGTTCGGAACCCTGCCGGACGGCACGCGCGTCCACCGCTGGACGGTGGCCGCGGGAGGTACGCGGCTGCGCGTCCTGTCGTACGGCGGCATCGTCCAGGCCCTCGACGTCCCCGACCGGCACGGACGGTACGCCAACGTGTCGCTGGGCTTCGACAACCTCGACGACTACGTGGCGGACAGCCCGTACTTCGGCGCCCTCATCGGCCGCTACGGCAACCGCATAGCGGGCGGCGCCTTCACGCTCGACGGCCGGACGTACCGGCTCCCCGTCAACGACGGCCCGAACAGCCTGCACGGCGGGGACCAGGGGTTCGACAAGCGGGTGTGGGACGTCGAGCCCTACGCGCGGGGGACGGACACCGGCCTCACCCTGCGTCGCGTCAGCGCGGACGGCGAGATGGGATACCCGGGGACCCTGCGGGTCCGGGTCGACTACGTCCTCACGCCCCGCGGCGACTTCCGCATCGACTACGAGGCCACCACGGACGGCCCCACCGTCGTGAACCTCACCAACCACACGTACTTCAACCTCGCGGGCGAAGGCAGCGGCAGCGTCCTCGACCACACCCTCAGGATCGCCGCCTCCCGCTACACGCCCGTCGACCCGACCCTCATCCCGACCGGGGAACTCGCCGCCGTCGCCCGCACCCCCTTCGACTTCCGCCACGGCAAACCCCTCGGCCGGGACATCCGCGACGCGCACCCGCAGATCGTCCTCGGCCGCGGCTACGACCACAACTTCGTGCTCGACAAGGGGCTCACCCCGGACCCGCGGCACGTCGTGACCGTCACGGAACCCGTCCACGGCCGGGTGATGCGGATCGCGACGACCGAGCCGGGCGTGCAGCTGTACAGCGGCAACTTCCTGGACGCCGCCCTGGCGGGCACCTCCGGCAGGACCTACCGCCAGGGGGACGGCTTCTGCCTGGAGACCCAGCACTTCCCCGACTCGCCCAACCAGCCGTCCTTCCCGTCGACGGTGCTCCGCCCGGGAGGGACCTACCGCTCGACGACGGTCCACTCCTTCTCCACCTGCTGACCGGAGGCGGCTCCGTCGCGGCCTCCGCCCTCCCCGGATTTCCTCGGGGCTCCGGACGTTTCGAATGGCCGGATCCGTAAACAAGCGGTACTGACACCGTCTTTATCCGAGGAGGTAGGAAGGCATTATGGGCATCATTGCTTGGATCCTCATCGGGCTGCTCGCGGGCCTCATCGCCAAGGCAATCATGCCGGGCAAGGACCCCGGTGGCCTGATCATCACGATGCTGATCGGCATAGCGGGCGGACTGCTCGGCGGATGGCTGGGCAAGGTCATATTCGGTGTTGACTCCATCGACGGCTTCTTCGAGCTGTCGACCTGGATCGCCGCCATCGTCGGCTCCCTCATCCTGCTTGCCGTCTACCGCCTCGTCACGGGCGACGGTCGCCGCCGCGGCTGATCCGCGCGGCACGCAGGTCCCTCACGGAGCGGCTTCGTCACCATGGGTGACGAAGCCGCTCCGTGTGTTGTGCGCGGGACCGGGCGGCGTGTCGAGGATGAGCAGGATTCGAGAAGCGCGTGCTCCGCTTGCGGATCTAGCGTGAGTGTCATGACCTCCATCGCATCTGTCACTCTCGAAGTCGCCGACACCGCCGCGGCCGCCGCTTTCTACGACGCCTTCGGTGTCGGGGACCGGATCAAGGTCCGTGCCTCCGATGCGGAGACGAGCGGTTTCCGCGGGTTCGCGCTGTCGGTCACCGTGGCCCAGCCGTCCGTCGTCAACGGGTTCTTCGACGCGGCCGTCGGGGCCGGCGCGACGGTCCTGAAGCCCGCGGCGAAGTCGTTCTGGGGCTACGGCGGCATCCTGCAGGCCCCCGACGGCACCGTCTGGAAGATCGCTACCTCGAACAAGAAGGACACCGGCCCCGACACCCGGGTCATCGACGACCTCGTCCTGCTGATCGGCGCCACCGACGTCGCCGAGAGCAAGAAGTT
>NZ_JBSFSA010000036.1:0-70259 GCF_053589515.1 Streptomyces sp. NPDC003327
CCGCGAACGGGACGATCTTCGCCTCCGCCAGCGCACGCACCGACTCCCGGAGCATCTCGTGCTCCTCGGAGGGCCGATACAGGTCGAAGTCCTTGCCCATGATCTGGAGCTCCCCTAAGAAACGCTTGTGGCGCCGTGGTCGTGCTCGTGGCACCGTCTATGGCACTGAGTACCCTCAGCAAAGCACACTCAGTGCCACGACGCCAGAGCGCCCCGACGCTGTTCGCGTCGGGGCGCTCTTTCCGTACCGCTCGGTCTTCTTCTCGTCACGTCTGGTGAGCGGCGTCCGTCGCCGTCTCCTCCTCGCGGCGTCGACGGGACAGCTCGTACTCGGCGGCGAGCAGCTCGGCGCGGTCCATGCTCATGTCCATCGCGGTCAGCACCGCCGGCGTACAGATGCTCGGCATCACGTGGCGCAGAAGGACCGCCACCCGGTGCATCAGGTCCTCGCGCTCGCAGAGGATCGCCGACATCGCCTGGATGCCGGAGAAGGAGCCGCAGAACAGCTCGGCGGTGTCCTGCGCGTTCACGTGGGGGAGCAGCTCCCCCCGGGCCTTGGCCTCGGTCAGCGCCTCCGACACCTGGGCGATCCAGGCCTGGAACGGCGCCGCCCGGTTGACCCCCGCGGCCCCGCTGTCCAGGGCGAGCGCCACGCTGGCCCGTACCAGCGCGTCACCCTGGAGCCGGTGGGTGAGCAGGAAGCCCTGGTCGACCAGCTCCTGGACCTTGAGGGTCTGCGGAGTCAGCGGCTCGTCGAACATCTGGGCGTCGAGGACGCCGAGCGCCACCTCCTCCTTCGACGCGAAGTGGAAGTAGAGCGCCCCCTTGGTCACCCCGGCGCGCGCGAGGATCTCCCCGACCGTCGTCCGCTCGTAACCGCGCTCCGCGAACACGTACGCGGCGGCTTCGAGGATGAGACGCCGGGTCCTGATCGCTCGGGCTTGCTGCGCCAAAGCGCCTCCTGCTGTGTCGCTGTCCGTGCTCACCGTGTGACGTGAAGCATTGAAAAGAAAACCGCGGTGTACGTACTCTACGCGGGGCCGTAACATCCGCCGGGGGTACAAGGGACGCCGAGGGGGACCCATGGATCGCAACCGACGAGGGACGTCGACGAGTGTCCCCGGGGAGTTCGTCCACCGGGCCGACCCCGCCGACATCATCCCCACCGGCTGGTCCCAGATACAGGAGAATCGGTTCTCCATCTCCGCGCGCTGGCCGGCCGTGCATTCCTACTTCTCCCCCGTGGCAGGGCGCAGACACGATCCGGTCCTGGTCGCCGAAACCCTGCGCCAGGCCACCATGTTGGTCGCACACGCCGAACTCGGGGTATCGGTGGACCATCAGTTCGTCATGTGGGACCTCTTCTACAGCGCCGATCCGGCCGCGCTGGAGCTCAACGGCGCCTCCTCCGACATCGTCGTCGACCTCGCCTTCTCCGAGGTGCGCGGCCAGGGCCGCGGCCTGCGCGCCGACGGCGTCCTCACCCGCGACGGCAGGCCCCTCGCCACCGGCGGCGGCCGCATCAGCTGCACCTCGCCCGCCGCCTACCGGCGCATCCGCGGCGCACGCATGGCCGCCCTCGGCGCGCCCGTCCCGTTGATAGCCGGCGTGGAACCGTCCCTCGTCGGCCGCGAGCACTCCCGGGACGTCGCCCTCGGGCCGGGCACCCGCGCCGGCCAGTGGCAGCTGCGGATCAACACCGCGCACAGCACCCTCTTCCGGCGCCCCAACGACCACGTGCCGGGCATGCTGCTCCTGGAGGCCGCCCGGCAGGCGGCCACCGCCACGGTCGGCGGCGCGTTCGTGCCCACCTCCATGGACGTCTCGTTCTCGCGTTACGTCGAGCTCGACAGCCCCTGCTGGATCGAGGCCGAACCCGTGCCGGGCCCCGGCCCCGGCGTCACCGCCGTCGACCCCGACGTCACCGTCGTCCGGGTCGTCGGCCACCAGGACGGCGAGACCGTCTTCACCTGCGTCCTCACCTCCCCGTCCCGCGACCTCGCCGCGGCGGGGGCCCGCGCCGGGCGGCGCCTCGCGAGCTGAACCGGACCCGACATGGCACCACGCGTACTCGTCACCGGCGCGACCGGATTCATCGGCAGCCGCGTCCTGGCGGCGACGGCCGGACACCCCGGCATCGGCCACGTCCGGCTGCTCACCCGGCGCCCGCTCGACCCGCCCGCCGCCGGAGCGGCCGGCGGCCCGGTGTACGAGACCGTGCCCGGCGACCTCCGCGACCCCGCCGCCCTGCGCCGGGCCTGCGCGGGCGCCGACGTCCTCCTCCACTGCGCATCGGCGATCGGCGGCGACGAGGACCACCTCCGTACGGTCAACGACCGGGGCACCCGCGCCCTCGTCGAGGCGGCCGTCGACGCGGGCGTCTCCCGGATCGTCGCCCTCTCCACCGCCTCCGTCCACGGCCGCGGCCCCTTCCGGGCGGCCGCGCCCGGCACCCTGCCGCTCGCCCCCGGCTCGGCGACCAGCCGCACCAGGGCGGCGGCCGACGGGCACGTCCTGGACGCGGGCGGCACCGTGCTGCGCCCGCACCTCGTGTACGGGACGGGGGACCGGCAGCTGGTCCCCGGCATCGTCCGGCTGCTCGGCGCGCTGCCCGGACCGCTCACCGGCACCTCGCTGCACTCCATGACCGACGTCGACCGCCTGGCCGAGGTCCTGCTCGGCGCGGCCCTCTCGCCCGCGACGCGCCCCGGGCCGTACTACGTCGACCACCCCGAGCCCGTCCCCGCCGACGACCTGGTCGCCGCGGGCGAGGCGCTGCTCGCCCGGCTGCCGGGGCGCGCGGGGCGGCCGCGCGGCGCCGCGCTCGGCTTCGACGAGGCCGGGGCCCTCCTGGCCGGCGACCCGGTCGCCCTCCACCACCTCGCCATGGTCGCCACCGACCACTGGTTCGCCGACGCACGCCCCTGGCGGGAGCTGGGCTGCGATCCGGGCCCGGCCTTCGGGGAGGCCTTCGCACGCCACGCGCGCTGGTACCGCACGGCGCTCGCCGGGGGCTGAGGACTCCGCCGGATCCGGGGCCCGTCAGCCACATCGTCCAGCCGGTCGCCGCCCCGGAGGAGTCGGCCCGCCGGATCGCCCGGATCACCGCGCGCATCGCCTGCCCGCGGCCCACCGGCAGCGGCCCCGAAGGGTGAGGAGCGGCGGCTCTGACGTCCCCGCCTGGCTCGACGTCCCCGTCACAGCCAGCCGTTGCGCCGGAACCCCCGGTGGATCACGAAGCACGCGACCGTGATGACGCCGAGGACCAGCGGGTAGCCGTAGGTCCAGCGCAGCTCCGGCATGTGGTCGAAGTTCATCCCGTACACGCCGCAGACCATGGTGGGGACGGCGACGATCGCGGCCCACGCGGTGATCTTGCGCATGTCCTCGTTCTGGGCGACGGTCACCTGTGCCAGATGGGCCTGGAGTATCGAGTCGAGCAGGGCGTCGTAGGAGGAGACCTGCTCGGTGACCCGGGTCAGGTGGTCGGCGACGTCACGGAAGTACGCGCGGATGTCCGGGTCCACGAGCGGCATCGGCCGGTCGGCGAGCTGCTGGAGCGGCCGGCCCAGCGGCACCACGGCCCGCTTCAGTTCGAGGAGTTCGCGCTTGAGCTGGTAGATCCGCCCGGCGTCCCGCCGGTCCGCCTGCTCCGCGAAGACCGCGTTCTCGATGGCGTCCAGGTCGTCCCGCACGGCGTCGGCCACGGCCAGGTAGTCGTCCACCACGTGGTCCGCCATCGCGTGCAGCACGGCGGACGGGCCCTTCGCGAGCTGCTCGGGCAGGTCCTCGAGGGCCTCGCGCAGCGGGCCGAGCGAGCCGTGGCCGCCGTGGCGGATCGTGATGACGAAGTCGGGGCCCACGAACGCCATCAGCTCGCCGCTGTCCACCACCTCGCTGGTGGCGGTCAGTTCCTCGTGCTCGACGTAACGGACCGTCTTGAGGACGGCGAAGAGCACGCCGTCGTAGTTCTCCACCTTGGGCCGCTGGTGGGCGGTGACGGCGTCCTCCACCGCCAGCGGGTGCAGTCCGAAGAGCTCGGCCAGACCGGCGAACTCCTTCTCGTCCGGTTCGTGCAGGCCGATCCACACGAAGCCGGTGCCCGCCCTGCGGACCTGTCCGAGGGCCTCCGCCGCCGCCTCCTCGGCGGGGGCGCGTCCGGGCCGCCGTACGCCGTCGACGTACACGACGCAGTTGACGACCGAGCTGCCGAGCGGGGAGCGCGCCGGGTGGCTGAGGTCCACCGTCCGCCGGTACGTCCGGCGGACGGCGCTGCGCAGGCGTTGGATCATGGACACGCGGACTCTCCTTCGGCAGATCACGGCCAGTCTGCCACCGACGATCCACCGGGTGAACGCCCCCGGTCCCGGGACCCGGACGGGGCCCCGGGACCGGGTCCCCGCCCCGCTCCCGCCCCTCCGCGCTGCCCCTCGGCGCGCGTGCCGCTACAGCGTGACCGGCTTGCCGCCCAGGGTGACCGCGAGCCGGCCGTCGGAGGCGAAGGACCACGCAAGGGCGCCGGTGTAGTTGGCGCACCGGGAGCCGTTCGTGCCGCTCCAGAACTGGTTCGTGGCGTCGACGTCGCCGATCGTCCTGTCGGCCGTACCGCTGCCGCTGCGGCAGGAGGTGTTCCCGCGGAAGACCGACGTGCCGGCGTCGAAGGTGTAGTTGCGCTGGGCGTTGTCGACGCTGAGGTTGTTCGAGACGCTCATCGAACCCGGGTTGCTGTTGTAGGTGAAGCCGTGCTTGCCGTTGTGGAACGCGATGCTGCGCCGTACGACGTGGTTCACCGGGATGTCCTCGCCGCCCAGCTTGTAGCCGTTGCGGTCGCCGTTGGCGTTCTGGGTGCCGTCGGAGAGCGTGCCGTTGTCGTACGCGAGGGAGTCCTCGATCGTCACCGTGCCGATCGCCCCGGTGTCGGTCTTCGTGTACAGGTCCCAGCCGTCGTCGATGTTGTGGTGGGCGACGGTGTGGCGGAAGACGTTCCCCGGGCCGACCGTCAGCTTGGCGGCGAAGCCGTCGGCGTTCTCGCCGCCGGAGTCGGCGTTGTCGTGCGACACGGCGCTCAGGACGAGGTTGTTCGACGGCCACTGCTCGCGCGGGGTGGTGGAGGCCGCGCGGGAGAGCTGGAGGCCCGAGTCGCGGTTGAAGCGGGTCACCGTCCGCTCGATGACGTTGTTGCTGCCGCCGACGAAGATGCCGTTGTCACCGGCGCGTTCCACGACGATGCCGTAGACGTGCCAGTACGAGCCGTTGACGGCGAGTCCGCGGTTCGACGAACCCTCCGCCATGGCCGAGAAGTTGAGGACCGGGGTCTCGCCCGGATAGGCGGAGAGCCTCGTGCGGGCCGCGGCCGTGCCGTTGGTGCCGGCCGGGATGGTGATCGTCTGCGCGTGGCTGTACGTCCCGCCGCGCAGGTAGATCGTGCCGCCGGAGGTGACGCGGGAGATCGCCGAGGCCAGCGTCGTCGGGTCCGAGACGGTGCCGGCCGCGCCCGCCGTGCCGTTCGGGGCCACGTAGAGCGCCGAGCCCGTGGGCGGCGGCGTGGTGGTGCCGCTCGTCTCGACCTCCAGGTGGTCGATGTTCGGCAGCCCGGCGGCGCTCGTGGGGCTGAAGCGGACGGTGCCGGTGCCCGCGCCCAGCGGCACCGTGAGGGTCTTGGTCGTCCAGCCGTCCCAGGTGCCGGTGGACTCGAAGGAGACCGACGCCGCCGTCGTGCCGTTCACGGTGACGGTGGCCGCCCGCGCGGCGGTGGTGCCGTTGGCGAACCGGACCCGCAGCGTCGCGGTGCCGGCCGCGGGCGCGGTGACCGTGAACTGGGCGGCGGCGCCGACGGCGTTGGTGCCGTTGCAGAAGCCGCTGCCGGTGAAGCCGGCCCAGTCGGAGTCGAGGGTGCCGGTGCAGACCGCGGGCGAGGCCTCGGCCTCGTACCGGGTGGTCGCGGCCTGGGCGGTCGTACCGGTCAGGGCGACGAGCGTGCCGGCCAGCAGGCCCACGCTCGCGGTGACGGATCGGGTTCGCATCGAAGACTCCAGTGTGATCGGCTCGTCGAAAACAGTTCAGGACCATGAACAGGTGGGGTGACGGGACGCACGTCGAAGAGGGCAGAGAAAGCGCTTTCGGCGCGACGGTAGGCGGGTTCCTGGCAGGGCGTCAATATGGGCGTCACCGTGTCCGGTTCATGTTCATGAACAAAAAGGGGCGGCACCCGAAGGTGCCGCCCTCTCTCTCCGAAGCCTGCGCGGCGTGGTGCCGGGCCGTCGACCCGCGCCGTCAGCCCGTCCCGTTCCCGAACGCCTCCAGGATGCGTTCCGCCGCCAGCGTCGCCGTCAGCTCGCCCTCGCGGACCATGCGCTCGACCTCCGGCGCCAGCGCCCGCACCGCCGGGTGCGCATGGAGGCGCCCCAGAACCTCCTCCCGGACCATGGTCCAGGCCCAGTCGACCTGCTGGTCCCGGCGGCGCGCGGCGAGGCGGCCCGTGGCGTCGAGCAGTGCGCGGTGCTTCTCCAGCCGCTCCCACACCTCGTCGAGGCCCGTCGACTCGCGCGCGCTGCAACTCAGCACGGGCGGGGTCCACACGGCCTCCCTGCCGTGCATCAGCCGCAGGGCGCCCGCCAGTTCACGGGCGGCGGCGCGGGCGTCCGCCGCGTGCGGGCCGTCCGCCTTGTTGACGGCCACCACGTCCGCGAGCTCCAGGACGCCCTTCTTGATGCCCTGCAGCTGGTCGCCCGTCCGCGCCAGGCTGAGCAGCAGGAAGGAGTCGACCATGTCGGCGACGGTCGTCTCCGACTGCCCCACGCCCACGGTCTCCACCAGGACCACGTCGTACCCGGCCGCCTCCATGACAATCATCGACTCGCGGGTCGCCTTGGCGACCCCGCCGAGCGTGCCCGCCGACGGCGACGGCCGCACGAAGGCCGCCGGATCCACCGCGAGCCGCTCCATCCGCGTCTTGTCGCCGAGGATCGAACCCCCGGTACGCGTCGACGACGGGTCGACGGCCAGCACCGCCACCCGGTGCCCGAGGCCGGTCAGCATCGTGCCGAAGGCGTCGATGAAGGTCGACTTGCCCACCCCCGGCACCCCGCTGATCCCGATCCGCCGGGCGCCGCCGCTGTGCGGCAGCAGCCGGGTCAGCAGCTCCTGGGCGAGCGCGCGGTGGTCGGGCCGGGTGGACTCGACGAGGGTGATGGCGCGCGCCACGAGGGCGCGCTTCCCTTCGCGCACACCCTTCACGTACGTGTCGATGTCGATGGCCATGTGTCTACAGATCGTGTCCCAGGTCGCAGGCGAGCCGGCGCACCAGGTCCGCCGCCGCGTCCGGGATGACCGTGCCGGGCGGGAAGACGGCGGCCGCCCCCATCTCCAGGAGGGTCGGCACGTCCTGGGGCGGGATGACCCCGCCGACCACGATCATGATGTCCTCCCGGCCCTCCGCGGCCAGCTCGTCCCGCAGCGCGGGCACGAGCGTCAGGTGGCCCGCCGCCAGCGACGACACGCCCACGATGTGAACGTCCGCCTCGACGGCCTGCCGCGCCACCTCCGCGGGGGTCTGGAACAGCGGGCCGACGTCGACGTCGAAGCCCAGGTCGGCGAAGGCGGTCGCGATCACCTTCTGGCCGCGGTCGTGCCCGTCCTGGCCCATCTTCGCGACCAGGATGCGCGGGCGCCTGCCCTCGGCCTCGTCGAACGCGTCGACCAGCGCACGGGTGTCGTCCACGGACGGGGACTCTCCTGCCTCGTTGCGGTACACGCCGGAGATCGTACGGATCTGGCCCGCGTGCCTGCCGTACACCTTCTCCAGGGCGTCCGAGATCTCCCCGACGGTCGCCTTCGCGCGGGCCGCCCGCACGGCCAGTTCCAGCAGGTTGCCCGAGCCGCCCGCGGCGCGCGTCAGGTCGTCGAGCGCGTCCCGGCAGGCCCGCTCGTCGCGCTCCGCGCGCAGCCGCCGCAGCTTCTCGATCTGCTGTGCCCGCACCGAGGAGTTGTCGACCTTGAGGACCTCGATCTGCTCGTCGCCGTCCACCCGGTACTTGTTGACGCCGATGACGGGCTGCCGACCCGAGTCGATCCGCGCCTGCGTACGGGCCGCCGCCTCCTCGACGCGCAGCTTCGGAATGCCCGCGTCGATGGCCTGCGCCATGCCGCCGGCCGCCTCGACCTCCTGGATGTGCTGCCAGGCCCGGCGCGCCAGGTCGTACGTGAGCCGCTCCACGTACGCGCTGCCGCCCCACGGGTCGATCGTCCGCGTCGTGCCCGACTCCTGCTGGATGAGCAGCTGGGTGTTGCGGGCGATGCGGGCCGAGAAGTCGGTCGGCAGGGCGAGCGCCTCGTCGAGGGCGTTGGTGTGCAGCGACTGGGTGTGGCCCTGGGTCGCGGCCATCGCCTCCACACAGGTGCGGGTGACGTTGTTGAAGACGTCCTGCGCCGTGAGCGACCAGCCCGACGTCTGCGAATGGGTGCGCAGCGAAAGGGACTTGGCGTTCTTCGGGTCGAACTCCTTGACCAGCTTGGCCCAGAGCAGCCGGGCCGCGCGGAGCTTCGCGATCTCCATGAAGAAGTTCATGCCGATCGCCCAGAAGAACGACAGGCGCGGCGCGAACGCGTCCACGTCCAGACCGGCTTCGCGGCCCGCCCGGATGTACTCGACGCCGTCGGCGAGCGTGTACGCCAGCTCCAGGTCGGCCGTCGCGCCCGCCTCCTGGATGTGGTACCCGGAGATCGAGATGGAGTTGTACCGGGGCATGTTCCGCGAGGTGAAGGCGAAGATGTCGGAGATGATCCGCATCGACGGCTTCGGCGGGTAGATGTAGGTGTTGCGGACCATGAACTCCTTGAGGATGTCGTTCTGGATGGTCCCCGCCAGCTTCTCCGCCGGCACCCCCTGCTCCTCGGCCGCCACGATGTAGAGGGCGAGGACGGGCAGCACCGCGCCGTTCATCGTCATCGACACCGACATCTGGTCCAGCGGGATGCCGTCGAACAGCTGCCGCATGTCGTAGATCGAGTCGATGGCCACGCCCGCCATGCCGACGTCACCCGTGACGCGCGGGTGGTCGCTGTCGTAGCCGCGGTGCGTGGGCAGGTCGAAGGCGACCGACAGGCCCTTCTGGCCCGCCGCCAGGTTGCGCCGGTAGAACGCGTTGGACTCCTCGGCGGTGGAGAACCCCGCGTACTGCCGGATCGTCCACGGCTGGTTCACGTACATCGTCGGGTACGGGCCCCGCAGGAACGGCGCCACGCCCGGGTACGTACCGAGGAAGTCCACGTCCCGCAGGTCGTCGCCGGTGTACAGCGGCTTGACCGCGATGCCCTCCGGCGTCTCCCACAGCGGGTCGTCCCCGCCCGTGGCCCGCTTGACGGCGGCCTGCCACTCGTCGGCGCTGCCGGCGGGAGACGGGGACCCCAGATCGATCCCGGTGAAGTCGGGGATTCCCATCAGGACACTCCCATGCGGTCGAGGGTGGCGGAGAGGACGGCGATCGCGTCGCACCCCGCGAAGACGTACGAGTCGGCGTCCGGGTGCGTACCGGGCCGGCCGGCCAGCGACACGTGCCGGGCGCCCGCCGCGCGGAGGTCCGCCGCGGCGGCCGCCGCCCGCTCCTCGTAGAGGGCGTCGCTGGAGCAGAGGCAGGCCTCGGTGGCGCCGCTCTCCGCGAAGGACCCCTCGGTGACGGGCTCGATGCCACCCGCCTGGAAGAGGTTGGCCGCGAACGTGAGCCGCGCCGTGTGCGCGGCGGCGGGGCCGAGCGCGGCGAGGTAGACCCGCGGCCGCGCGCCGGTCGCCGCCAGGTGCGCGTCCGAGCGGGCCCGCAGCGCCTCGTACGCCTCGTCGCGCCGCACCCGCGGCAGGCCGCCGCCGGGCGCGGCGGGCGCGGGCTCGCGCACGACCGGCTTCTCCGCCAGGTGCGGGAACTCGCTGACACCGGTGACCGGTTCGCGGCGCTTGGCGAGCGCGGCCGAGCGCGCCGCCCAGGTCGCACCCAGCCGCTCCTCGACCAGGCCCGAGCGCAGCGCGGCGGCCTGGCCGCCCGCCCGCTCGATCTCCTGGAAGAACTCCCAGCCCGCCCGGGCCAGTTCGTCGGTCAGCCGCTCCACGTACCAGGAGCCGCCGGCCGGGTCGATCACCCGGGCCAGGTGGGACTCCTCGACGAGGATGGTCGAGGTGTTGCGGGCGATGCGGCGCGCGAAGGCGTCCGGCAGGCCGATCGCGTGGTCGAAGGGGAGGACGGTGACCGACTCGGCGCCGCCGACCCCCGCCGCCAGGGTGGCGACCGTCGTCCGCAGCATGTTCACCCACGGGTCGCGGGCCGTCATCATCACCGGCGACGTCACGGCGTGCTGGAGCTGCGCCCCGGCCGCCGGCGCCCCGCAGGCCTCGGCGACCCGCGCCCACAGCCGGCGCGCGGCGCGCAGCTTGGCGATCGTCAGGAACTGGTCGGCGGTGGCCGCGTAGCGGAACTCCAGCTGGCCGAGCGCCTGCTCCAGCGTCAGACCGCCGTCGGTCAGCGCCCGCAGGTAGGCCACGCCGGTGGCGAGCGAGCAGCCCAGCTCCTCGGCGGCGGAACCGCCGGCCTCGTGGTACGGCAGGGCGTCCACGGTCACGGCCCGCAGTCCCGGGTACGTCTCCGCGCAGCGCCGCGCGAGTCCGACGGTGGCCGGGAAGCCGCCCTCGGCCGCGCCGTCGCCGTCGTACGCCGTCCCGGTCCTGGCCTCGGTGCCGAGCGGGTCGGCGCCGAGGTTGCCGCGGGCCGCCTCCGGGGCCACGCCGCGCCGTGCGAGGACGGCGAGGAACGCGTCGGCCGCGGCGGCCGTCTCCGCTCCGGCGTCCAGGACGACGGGCGCCAGGTCGAGGTACACGTCCCGCAGCACCCGGTCGAGCTCCGCCACCGGGACGCCGCCCGCGCCGACGGCGAGCCACAGCGAGGTGACGCCGTTCTCCAGGTCGGTGAGGACCGCCTCCGGGTCGGCCGCCCGGTGGCGCTGGCGCACGTCCCAGCCGGCCGCGGTCGTGCCCTCGGCGCGGCCGGACCGCACGAAGGGCGCGAATCCGGGCAGGCCGGGGTCGGCCGCGGCGTCCTCCGTGGTGTACAGCGGCCGGGCGCGCAGGCCGTCCTCCAGTGCGGTGGACAGCGCGTCCTCGGCCTCGGTCTCGGGGACGTCCCGGCCCGACCTGCTCAGCACGCCCGCCACGAGGCGCTGCCACTGCGCATGGGTCGCTGCGGGGAACTCGGCGGCCAGCGAGAGGCCGTCGTCAGGCAGCACAGTCATGCTCGGATGCTAGGTCAAGGCCACAAAGGAGCAGAGCGCGAGCCGCTGTGACCTTGACCTCCTTGAACCTGGGGTCCTTCCGTGCGTACCGTCCCCGGGCGCCTCCGGCCCGCCCCGTACGAGCACGGGTCAGGCGCTCGTGAGGACCACCAGCCGCTGGGTCGCCCGCGTCATCGCGACGTAGCGGTCGACCGCGCCCCCGATGCCCGTGCCGAACTCCTCCGGGTCGACGAGCACGACCAGGTCGAACTCCAGGCCCTTCGACAGACCCGGCGTCAGCGACCGCACCCGCGGGGACGCCGGACGGAACTCCGGCGCGCCGATCACGCACGCGACCCCGTCGGCGTGCTCGGCGAGCCAGCCGTCGAGCACCGCGCCGAGGTCCGCGGCCGACCCGTGGACGACGGGGAGGCCGCTGCTCCGGATCGACGTCGGCACGTTCGCGTCCGGCAGCGCGGCCCGGATCACCGGCTCGGCCTCCGCCATGACCTCCTCCGGCGTCCGGTAGTTGACGGTCAGCGAGGTCGTCTCGATCCGGTCGATGCCGACCCGCTCCAGACGCTCCCGCCACGACTCGGCGAACCCCTGCCGGGCCTGCGCGCGGTCCCCCACGATCGTGAAGCTCCGGGACGGGCAGCGCAGCAGCAGCATCTGCCACTCCGCGTCCGTCAGCTCCTGCGCCTCGTCGACGACGATGTGCGCGAACGGGCCCGCGAGGGGCTCGGGACCGGTCCCCGGCGCGGCGGAACCGTCGACCAGGGTGTCCTGGAGGTCCTGCCCGCGCAGCATCGTCACCGCGCCCTCGCCGTCCGGATCGGCCCGCACGATGGTGTCGATGACCCCGGCCATCCGCTCCCGCTCCGCGGCCAGCGCCGCCTTGTGCCGCAGTTTGCGGACCGCCGTCCGCGGGTCGCCGAGCCGCTGCCGCGCCGCGTCCAGGAGCGGCAGGTCCGACACCGTCCACGCCTGCGCGTCCGCCCGCCGCAGCCTGCGCACGTCGTCGGGGCCGAGCCACGGCGCGCACTTGCGGAGGTACGCGGGGACCGACCACAGGTCCCCGACGAGGTCGGCGGCCTCCAGGAGCGGCCAGGCGCCGTGCAGGGCGCCCCGCAGCTCCTGGTCCTGCCGCAGCGCCTTCGCGAACAACTCCTCCGGCACGTCCTCGTTGCCGAGCTTGTCGTACAGGAGGGCGACGAGTTCCTCCCAGACCTGCTCCCGCCCCTCGTTGTGCGGCGTCCCCGGCTCCACCGCCCCGAAGGCCTCCGCCCAGTCGTCGGCGCCCAGCCACAGCTCGGCCCAGTCGGTCGTGACCTTCATGCCCTGCGCGGGCGGCTCCTCGTAGAACCGGACGGCCGTCTCGATCGCCCGCGTCACCATGTCCGCCGACGCCTTCAGGCGCGCCGCCTCCGGGTCGGTCTCGACGACCGCGCCCGCCCCCTCGGCTACCAGGTCCCGCACCGTGCACGTCTGCACGCCCTCCTCGCCCAGGCTGGGCAGGACGTCGGAGACGTACGCCAGGTACGGCTGGTGCGGGCCGACGAACAGCACGCCGCCCCGCCGGTGGCCGAGGCGCGGGTCCGCGTACAGCAGGTGCGCCGTACGGTGCAGCGCGACGACCGTCTTGCCCGTGCCGGGGCCGCCGTCCACGACGAGCGCGCCGCGCGAGCCCGCGCGGATGATCGCGTCCTGGTCGGCCTGGATGGTGCCGAGCACGTCCCGCATGCGCGCCGACCGCTCGCTGCCCAGGCTGGCGACGAACGCGGACTGGTCGTCGAGCGCGGCGTGCCCCTCGAGCCCGTCGGGGGTGAACACCTCGTCCCAGTAGTCGCCGATCCGGCCGCCGGTCCAGCGGTAGCGGCGGCGGCTCGCCAGGCCCATGGGACGGGCGTGGGTCGCCGCGAAGAACGGCTCGGCCGCCGGGGAACGCCAGTCGATCAGGAGCCGGCGGCCCGCGCCGTCGGTCAGCCCGAGCCGGCCGATGTAGACGGGCTCGGAGCCGTCGTCGGCGACGATCCGCCCCAGGCAGAGGTCGAGGCCGAAGCGCCGCAGGGCGCGCAGCCGCCCGGTCAGCCGGTGCACCTCGACGTCGCGCTCCATCGCCTCCCGGCCGACGCCACCGGGCGCCCGGCGAGCGGCGTCGAGCTGCGCGGACAGGTCGGCGATCGCCTCGTCGAGGCTCTCGGCGACGGCGGCGAAGTGCTTCTCGTCCTCCGCGATCAGCAGCGGGTCGGCCTTGGCGGACAGTCGGTCGGGGAGGGCGAACGCGCTGGGGGAGGTCGAGGGGGTCATGGGCAGCTCCGATCGGTCACATCAGAAGCCCGGCGCCGCGTACCGTCGCATTCGGTCCGCCGGGGCTTCGACCAGGGATTCTGCGCCATCAGGGGGGCCTTGCGGCAAGGCCCCCCGTACGCTATACGTTAAGAGTGGCAAGGGGTGCGTCCACCCCCTCCACTCCCACCGCTCCCGCGCTTCCGGCCCCTCTCTCCGCCTCAGTCGAGGAACGCGCCGTCGCGGGCCACCACGACCCCGCCGTGCACCACCATGTCACGCCGCGGCATGTCGACGACCACCTGCGGCAGGCACTCGCCGCGTACGAGCACGAAGTCGGCCGGAGAGCCGGGCTCCAGGGTCGCGTGCGCCAGCCCCAGCACGTCCGCGCCGCCGTGGGCGGCCACGCGGTAGCACTCCGCGAGCTCCTCGTCGAGGCGTACGTCCGTCACCCAGCCGAGCAGCTGGGCGCGGTGGAGCATGTCGGCGTTGCCGAAGGGGCTCCAGGCGTCCCGGACGCCGTCCGAGCCGAGCCCGACCCGCACCCCGTGGGCGCGCAGCTTCGCGATCGGCAGCACCAGCGAGTCGGACGGCGCCACCGTGGTGAGCGCGATGTCCAGCTCGCCCAAGTCGGCCGCCACCGCGTCCAGTTCACGGTCCGTCAGGCCCGGCAGGCAGAAGACGTGGCTGACGGTGACCCGGCCCGCGAGGGACAGGGCGCGGGTGCGGTCGATGATGCCGCGCATCGCCCTGAGCCCGTTCTCGCCCCGGTCGTGGAGGTGGATGTCCACCCCGACGCCGTGCCGGTCCGCGATGTCGAAGACCAGGTCGAGCTGCTCGTCGAGCGCCTGGTCGAAGCCGATCGGGTCGATGCCGCCGATCATGTCGACGAGACCCTCGCGCGCCGCCTCCTCCAGGAGGGCTGCCGTGCCGGGCGCACGGACCACGCCGTGCTGCGGGAAGGCCACGATCTGGACGTCGAGCGCGTGCCGCAGCCGCTCCCGTGCCTCCACCAGGCCCTCCACCCCGGCCAGGCCGTACGCCGGGGCCAGGTCGGCGTGGGCGCGCATGCCCCGGGTGCCGCGGGAGACCGCGTGGCTCATCAGACCGTACGCCCGCTCGGCGACCGACCGCCGCTGCGCCCGGAACAGCTCCACGTCCTGGGCGACGTAGTCGGCGATGCCGCTCGCGGGGCGGCGCGACACCCAGGAGCCGCCCCAGGTCGTCTTGTCGGGGTGGATGTGCGCGTCCACGAGCGACGGCAGCGCGATGCGGCCGCCGCCGTCGACGGTCCGCGCGCCGCGCGGCGCCGGGCCGGCCGTGACGCGGCCGTCGACGACCACCAGGTTCGTGGCGAGGGCCGCGCCGAACGGCCGGACGTTCCGGAAGACCACGGCCCGGTCCCGCCGCCCCGACGTCGACGTGGCCGGGGCCGCGGCAGGGGCTCGGGTGGCGGCGGCCGCGGAAGCGGTCGAGGCGGCCGTCACGGCGGTGGTGCCGGCCAGCGCCGCCGTGGCGAGCACGGCGCGGCGGGAAGGGCGGCCGGAGGGGTTGCTGTCGACGCGCACGGAAGCTCCTCGGTGTAGGCGACAGCGATTTTGTATACCAAGCGTGGCTGGGCAGGCAAGGGCGGGCTGCAATAGGCGGGGAAACAGTGACGAGGGGCGTCGATGAGGGGTGCACTGGTATACAAAGAAGCGGAGCGGTCAGTCCGTGAAGAGGGAGCGCATCGCCACCGTCCTGCTGTCCCGCACGTGCAGCAGCGTGCTCGCCGCCGCCGCCTCCGGGTCACCGGAGGCGATGTGCCGGTACATCTCGGCGTGCTGCGCCCGCATGTGCGCCGGCTCCTCGCGCAGGCCGAACAGCAGCCGCAGCTGCCAGCTGAGCTGCTCCATCGTGCGGGCGAGCAGCGGGTTCCCCGACAGCGCCACCACGCCCTCGTGGAAGGCGGTGTGGGCGGCCACCTCGCGGCCGGCCTCGTCCGCCGCGGCCGCCGCCTCCGCCTGGCGCAGCGTGGTCTCCAGCTCCGCGAGCCCCGCCGCGCCGCCGCCCGCCGCGACCGCCCGCGCCGCCAGCCGGGACGCCTGGACCGCGAGCGGCTCCCACACCTCGTACAGGTGCTCCACGTCGGCGCGCAGCAGGCGGCGGACCCGTACCCCGCTGTGCGGGAGCAGTTCCAGGAGCCCCTCGGCGACCAGCGCGCGCAGCGCCTCGCGCACCGGGACGCGGGACATGCCCAGCTCCTCGGCGACCTCGCGCTCCACGAGCCGGGACCCCTGGGCGTACCGCCGGTCCACGATGCGCCGGAGGACCGCCTCGCGCGCCTGGGCGCTCAGCGAGGCGGGGCCGGGGGTGGTCGGCCCCCCGCCGCTTCTCTTCCCGTCCGACACGTTCTCCGCCTCCGCCTTCCGACTGCGCCGGGCCGGTTCCGCCGCCCGGTCCCGCGGGCCGGTCCCGCGGGCCGATCCCGTGACCCGGTCCCGTGGCCCGGTCCGCCCGAGGATACGTCCGGCGGACGGGGACCCCGACGTGGACTCAGACGGTCACGATCGTCGCCTCGGTCGCCTTGACGCTGGTCCACACCGGCACCCCGTCCGCGAGGCCCAGTTCGGCGGCGGCCGCCGGGGTGATCTCGGCGACGAGGTCGGGCGCCAGGTCGGAGGCGACGAGGACGCGCAGCCGGCTGCCGCTCGTGGTGATCTCGCGTACGGTGCCGGGCCAGACGTTCCGCGGGCTGCCGCTCGGCCGCTCGCGGTGGACCGAGACGGCCTCCGGCGCGATGACCGCGAGGGCCTCCGTGCCCGGCGGCAGCGGTTCGGCGGTGACCAGGACCCCGCCGCCGGGCAGGGCGAGCCCCTCGGCGGTGGCGGTGCCCGGCCAGGCGTTGCGGCCCAGCATGCGCGCCACCCACGGCGAGCGCGGGTGCCGGGTGACCTCGGCGGGCGTGTCGTCCTGGAGGGTGCGGCCGTCCTGGAGGACGAGGACGCGGTCGGCGAGCGAGACGGCCTCCACGGGGTCGTGGGTGACGATCAGGCAGACGCCGCCGAACCCGGCGAGGTGGGTGCGCAGGGTATGCCGCACATGGGCCCGGGTCGTCTGGTCCAGGGCGGCCAGCGGCTCGTCGAGGACGAGGAGCCGCGGCCTGGCCGCCAGGGCGCGGGCCAGGGCGACGCGCTGGGCCTGGCCGCCGGAGAGCTGGGCGGGACGGCGGTGCGCGAGCGCGCCGACGCCGAGCCGGTCGAGCCAGGCCTGCGCCTCGCGGCGGGCCGCGGCGCGGCCCACGCCCTGGACGCGGAGCCCGTACGCCGTGTTGGCGAGCGCCGTCAGGTGCGGGAAGAGGGCGCCGTCCTGGGGGACCCAGGCGACCCGGCGGCGGTGCGGCGGCAGCGCGGTGACGTCGGTGGCGCCGAGCCGGAGCGCGGCGTGGGCGCGGGGGGTGAGGCCGAGGAGGGCGCGGAGCAGCGTGGTCTTGCCCGCGCCGTTCGGTCCGACGACGGCGATGGTGGTGCCGGGGCCGGCGTCCAGGGTGAGCCGCGTGAAGCCGGTGACCTCGGCGTGCAGCGACCATGCCTCCCCGCGGGGCGCGGGCGGTGCCTCCGGCCGTACGGGGTGGGGTGCGGCGCCCACGGTCGGCCCCGTGCCCGGGCCCGGAGCCGCGTCCTCGCCCGGTTCCCGGTCCGGCGGGGCGGCGCGGGGCGCGCGGGCCGTCGGGGTCCCCGACCACCGGCCGCGCAGGGCGACGAGGACGGCCATGGCGATGGCGAGCAGCAGCAGCGAGACCGAGGTGGCGGCCTCCGGTTCCTCCTGGAGCAGCAGATAGACCTGGAGGGGGAGGGTCTGGGTGGTGCCGGGCAGGTTCCCGGCGAAGGTGATGGTCGCGCCGAACTCGCCCAGCGCCCGCGCCCAGGTGAGCGCCGCGCCCGCGACCAGGCCGGGCGCGACCATCGGCAGCGTGACGGTGAAGAAGACCCGGACCGGGGAGGCGCCGAGCGAGGCCGCCGTCTCCTCGTACCGCGGCCGCAGCCCGCCCAGCGCGCCCTCCAGGCTGATGACGAGGAACGGCATCGCGACGAACGTCGCGGCGAGGACGGCGCCGGACGTGTGGAACGGGAAGGTGACGCCGAAGGTGTCCTCCAGCCAGGGCCCGAGGAGGCCGCGGCGGCCGAAGGCGAGGAGCAGGGCGACCCCGCCGACGGTCGGCGGGAGCACCATGGGCAGCAGGACGAGCGAGCGGACGAGGGCCTTTCCGGGGAAGGGGACCCGGGCGAGCAGCCACGCGAGCGGTACGCCGAGCAGCAGGGAGAGGCCGAGCGACCAGAACGACACCACGAGGGAGAGCCGCAGGGCCTCGACCGTGCCCGGGGAGCCGAGGTGGCCGGCGAGGCCGCTCCACTCGGTCCGTACGAGGATGCCGAGCAGGGGCAGCGTCAGGAGCGCCACGGCGAGGACCGCGGGCACGGTGAGCGAGAGGGGCGGACGGGCCCCGGCCGTACGGAGGCGTGTGCGTTTCATGGGGCGTCGCGTCCTGTCGTGGCGTGCAGTCGTGGCGTGCAGTCGTCGCGGGCTGCCGTCGCCTGTGCTGTCGTCGCGGCCCGCCGGAGCGTCTGTCGAAGCTCCTACGGCTGCTGGAAGCCCGCGTCCCGGAGGATCTTCTGGCCCTCCGGCGAGGAGAGCCACGCGACGAAGGCGGCGGCCGCCCCGGCGTTCTCCGAGTCCTTCAGTGCGGCCGCCGGGTACTGGGCGATCGCGTTCTGCGCGTCGGGGATCTCGACGGCGTCGACCTTGTCCTTCGCGCTCTCGGCGTC
The DNA here is from genome assembly GCF_053589515.1 of Streptomyces sp. NPDC003327. NCBI lineage: Bacteria > Bacillati > Actinomycetota > Actinomycetes > Kitasatosporales > Streptomycetaceae > Streptomyces > Streptomyces sp. NPDC003327. Next base: position 18,345 of record NZ_JBSFSA010000036.1, read on the forward strand.
GGTCCGGTAGACGAGCCCGGCGTCCGCCTCGCCCAGCTCGACCTTGCTGAGCACGGCGCGGACGTTGGGCTCCTGGGAGACCGGCTTCACGGTGATCTTCTGGGCGTCCAGGATCTTCCGGCTGTACTTGCCGGCCGGCACCTCGGGCGCGGCGAGGACGACCTTCAGCTTCGTGTCCGCGAGGTCCTTCAGTCCACCGACCTGGTGCGGGTTGCCCTCGCCGGTGGCGATGACGAGCCGGTTCCTGGCGATGATCACGGGCGCTCCGGTGTCGGCCTTCACCTTGTCCATGCTCGTGGTGTCGGCGGTGACCAGGACATCGGCGGGGGAGCCCTGCGACACCTGGGCGACCAGCTCCTGCGAACCCGCGAAGGAGAAGGTGATCTCCGTGCCGGGACGGGCCTTCTCGTACGCGGCACCCGCGGTCGTGAACACGTCGGTGAGCGAGGCGGCGGCGAGGACCGTGAGCTCGGTCCTCGGGGCGGCGGAGCCGGATGCCCCGGACCCGCCGGTCTCCTTGTCGGCGTCGTCGTTCCCGCAGGCGGAGAGGGGGGTCAGCAGGGCCGCGGTGAGGGCGACGGCGGCGGCACGACGACGGGTGAGCGTGGGGAACATGGGGGTCTGGACTCCTTGGGGACGAACGGGAAATGCGCCATGAGGGCCGGTCGCGCCGACGGCCGAGTTCTCTCGGTACTGCGTGAAAGGTCAGGTGCGGTCGATGTGCACGCTGGTCGACTTCACGCGGGCGGTGGCCTGCATGCCGACTTCCAGTCCCAGCTCCTCCACTGCCTCCCGGGTGAGGAGGGAGACGAGACGGTGCGGCCCGGCCTGGATCTCGACCTGGGCGGCGACGTCGCCGAGCTTGACGGCGGTGACGATGCCGGCGAACGCGTTGCGCGCCGAGGTGTACGGCACGTCGTCGCCGCCGTCGCCCTGGGCGATCTCCACGGAGAACGCGGCCAGGTCCCGGCCGTCGATCAGCCTGCGGCCGGCCTCGTCGCGATGGGTCGCGACCCGGCCCGCGTCGGCCCACCGCCGCGCGGTGTCGGGGCTGACGCCGAGCAGACGGGCGGCCTGACCGATGGTGTAGGACTGCATGTGCGACACCGTAGGACGATCAAGCTGGCATCTGCAACAAGTCTGGACGGTTCTCCATGGCGTATGCGAGGCGGCTTGTCGGAAGCGACAAGCGGACGGTGTGCACCGGAGGAAACGTTCGCTCGTCGGAGTGATCCCTTCTCCGGGGCCACGGACGGTGGAGGGCCGCATGCGGGGTGCGCCCGCCTGGCCCGAGGTGACCTCCGCCGCCTTCCCGGCGGGGCTCGACGGCCTCGGACGGAGTCGCGGGGCGTTCGGGGATGATCACGCGCTGCCTAGAGTCCGTCGCATGTCGCTCTGGCTGCTCAACCACTTCAGCACCTTCACCCTGGCCGTGGTCACCGTCGGCGGGACCGTCGCCCTGGCCGCCGCCGGCAGCGTGGTGGCCCGTCGCAGGTACCCGTCCCTCGCCGAGGGCGAGCACAACGACATGGTCGGGGTGGCGCTGGGGATGTTCGGAGCCATCTACGGGATCATCCTGGCCTTCGTCATCGTGACCCTCTGGACCCAGCTGGAGAACACCCAGACCATCGTTGCCACCGAGGCCACCGACATCGCGCTCATCGCCCGCGACGCCGCCGCCTTCCCGGGCCCGGTCCGGGCCGAACTCGACACGGCCCTCGGCGGCTACGTCCACGCGGTCGTCGAGGACCAGTGGCCCCGGATGCGGGCGGGGCGGCCGGAGTACGGAGCCACCGCGGGCAGTCTCCAGGACGTCTTCGACGTCCTGCAGTCGTACGAGCCGCGGACCGCCCGGGAGGAGGTCTTCTACGCGGAGGCCGTCGCCCGCCTGAACGACGTCGCCGGCCAGCGTCGCTCGCGGCTCACCATGGCGGAGCAGGAACTCCCGCCGCTGCTCCAGGTCCTCGCCTTCGGCGGCGCGCTCGTCCTGATCCCGCTCACCTTCCTGTACGGCATGCGCAGGCTGCGGATCCAGCTCCTGTTCGTCTCCTCGGTCGCCGCGCTGATCGGTTTCAGCCTGCTGCTGGTCTTCGTCCTCGACCGCCCGTTCGCGGGCGAACTGAGCGTGAGCCCGGCACCGTACCGGGAGGGGGCGCTCGCGCGGTACTGGAGCCCGTGAACCCGTGAGGGGCCGGGGGCTACTCCGGTCCGCGGGCGTCGATCTCGGCGACGAGGCCCTCGATCAGGCCCTTGATCTCGTCACGGATCGGGCGGACGGCCTCGACGCCCCGGCCGGCGGGGTCGTCCAGCCGCCAGTCGAGGTAGGTCCTGCCGGGGAAGTACGGGCAGGCGTCGCCGCAGCCCATGGTGATGACGTAGTCGGACGCCTGGACGGCGTCGGAGGTCAGGACCTTCGGCTTCTGGCCGGTGATGTCGATGCCGAGCTCCGCCATGGCCTCCACGGCGGAAGGATTGACCCGGTCGCCCGGGGCCGAACCGGCGGAGCGGACCTCGACGCGGTCACCCGCGAGGTGCCGCAGGAAGCCCGCGGCCATCTGGGAACGGCCGGCGTTGTGGACGCAGACGAAGAGGACGGAGGCGAGCGGAGCGGTCATCGGTTCACCCTCGATGGTGTAGGTGCGGGCCGGTGTGAAAGTATCAGTCCATGATGACATCAGTCGACACTGATCTGATGAGGGTGCTGAGCGACCCGCTGCGCCTGCGGATCGTGACCCTGCTCGCCCGCGAGACGCTGTGCACCACGCACCTCGTCGAGGAGACCGGCGCCCGGCAGACCAACCTCTCCAACCACCTGAAGGTCCTGCGCGAGGCCGGGATCGTGGAGACCGAGCCCTGCGGCCGGTTCACGTACTACCGGCTCAAGCCGGACGTCATCGACGCGCTCGCGGGGCAGTTCGCCGCCCTTGCCGCCACCGCGCGCACCCATGCCGACACGAAGAGGGCCTGCCCGTGACCGTCACCGAGCCCGCCCGCGCCCCCCTCGGCGCGGCGCCCGGCGAGACCGCGCCGGACGAGACCGTGCCGGGCGGCACCCCGCCCCGTACCCCGCTCGGTGCCCGGGTCGCCGCCGAACTCGTCGGCACCGCCGCTCTCGTGGCGATCGTCGTCGGCTCCGGCATCCAGGCCACGCGGCTCACCGAGGACATCGCGCTCCAGTTGCTCGCCAACGCCCTCGCCACCGTCTTCGGCCTCGGCGTCCTCGTCGCCCTCCTCGCGCCGGTCTCCGGGGCGCACTTCAACCCGGCCGTCAGCCTGGCCGAGTGGTGGACCGCACGCCGCGGCGGCGGCGCGGGCGTGACGGGACGCGAGCTCGCCGCCTACGTCCCCGCGCAGACCGTCGGGGCCGTGGCGGGCGCCGTCCTGGCGGACGCGATGTTCGGCGAGCCGCTCGTGAAGTGGTCCACGCACGACCGCTCCGCCGGGAACCTGCTGCTCGGCGAGGCGGTCGCCACCGCGGGCCTGATCCTGCTGGTCTTCGGCCTGGCCCGCACGGACCGGCTCCGCTTCGCGCCCGTCGCCGTCGCCTCGTACATCGGCGCCGCCTACTGGTTCACCTCGTCCACGTCCTTCGCGAACCCGGCGGTGACCGTCGGCCGCGCCTTCACCGACACCTTCGCCGGGATCGCGCCCGCGTCCGTGCCGGGCTTCGTCGCCGCGCAGCTGATCGGCGCGGCCGCGGGCCTCGCCCTGGTCGCGGTGATCTTCGTACGACCGCGGGCGTGAGCGCGGCGGCACGAGCGCCATTCCCCCCCGCCGGGGGGTCAGCCGATACGAGGGCTGCGGCGTTCGACGAGGACGGTGTCGCGCCAGCGGCCCCGATGGAGGCCGATGCGCTCCCGCGTGCCGATGACCCGGAAGCCGGCCCGCGCGTGCGCGGCGAGGCTCGCGGTGTTCTCCGGGAAGATGCCGGACTGGATCGTCCAGATCCCGGCCGCCTCGGTGGAGTCGACGAGCGCCCGCAGCAGCGCCGAGGCGACGCCCCGGCCGCGCGCGTCCGGGCAGACGTAGACCGAGTGCTCGACGACGCCCGCGTAGGCGCAGCGGTCGGAGACCTTCGTGGCGGCGACCCAGCCGAGGACCCGGCCTGCCCCGTCGAGGGCGACGAAGCGGTGCTCGGGCATCCGGCCCGCGTCGAACTGCTCCCAGGTCGGCGGCGAGGTCTCGAAGGTCGCGTTCCCCTCGTCGATGCCCGCCCGGTAGATCGCGAGGACCTCGTCGGCGTGGTCCGCGGTGAGGGGCGCGACGGTGGTGGCGGTGGGGGGCACGGGGCGGCTCACGGGGTGGCCGCCTTGGTGAGGAGCCGCCCCATGGTCGCGAGCACCGCGGGCTCGACGCGGTAGTAGACCCAGGTGCCGCGCCGCTCGGAGGAGAGCAGCCCGGCCTCCTTCAGCTTCTTGAGGTGGTGGGAGACGGTGGGCTGGGAGACGCCGACGTCGGAGATGTCGCAGACGCAGGCCTCGCCGCCCTCGTGCGAGGCGACGGCGGAGAAGAGCCGGAGCCGGACCGGATCGCCCAGGGCCTTGAACATCCGGGCGGCCTGTTCGGCCTCCTCGGCGTTCAGGGGGCGCTCGTCGAGCGGCGGACAGCAGCGGGCGATCTCGGTGTCGTTCGACATGTGTCTATGTTGACATGCGTCGAAGCAGCTGGGCCTGCTGATTCGACATGTGTCTATGTTGACGGATGTCGATACGGGTGCCAGGCTTGCGCTGTCACATTGATGAACATCAAAGCAAGGGGAGTCGCCGTGAGCGCCGCCGTCACCACCGCAGCCGACCACCTGCCCGTCGTGGTCATCGGGGCCGGGCCCGTCGGCCTGGCCGCCGCCGCCCACCTCGTGGAGCGCGGGCTCGACCCCTTGGTCCTGGAGGCCGGACCGACGGCCGCCGCGGCCGTGCGCGCCTGGGGCCACGTCCGCCTCTTCTCCCCCTGGGGCGAGGTCACCGACCGGGCCGCCGAGAACCTCCTCGCGCGCCCACCGGCTGGGTCGGGCCCGACCCCACGGCCTACCCGACCGGCGGGGAGTGGGTGGAGCGCTACCTCCAGCCGCTCGCCGACGTCCTCGGCGACACGGTCCGCCTCGGGGCCACGGTCACCGGTGTCTCGCGCGCCGGCCGCGACCGGGTCGTGGACGCCGACCGCGCGGCCCAGCCGTTCGTCGTCCACGTCACGTACGCCGACGGCCGCGAGGAGCGGATCTTCGCCCGCGCGGTGCTCGACGCCTCCGGCACCTGGACCGTGCCGGGCCCGGCCGGCGCCTCCGGGCTCCCGGCCCTCGGCGAGAAGGCCGCCGCCGACCGGATCGCGTACCGCGTCCCCGACCTCGCCGACCCCGCGGTCCGCGCGCGGTACGCCGGCAGGCGCACCGCCGTGATCGGCTCGGGTGCCTCCGCCTTCACCGCGCTCGCCTCGCTCGCCGAACTGGCGCGCACCGAGGACGGCACGAAGGCCCTGTGGATCCTGCGCCGCGGCATCTCCGGTGCCACCTTCGGCGGCGGCGCGGCCGACCAGCTGCCCGCCCGCGGAGCCCTCGGCCTCGCCGCGAAGGCCGCGGTCGACGCGGGACACGCCGACGCCGTCACCGGCTTCCGTACGGAGGCGATCGAGCGGGACGACGACCGGCTGGTCCTGGTGGCCGAGGACGGCCGCCGCCTCGACCCGGTCGACGAGGTCGTCGTTCTCACGGGCCTGCGCCCCGACCTCTCCTTCCTCACCGAACTCCGCCTCGGCCTCGACGAGCGCCTCCAGGCGCCCGTCGCACTGGCCCCGCTGATCGACCCCAACCAGCACTCCTGCGGCACCGTCTACCCGCACGGCGTCAAGGAGCTGTCCCACCCCGAACCCGGCGTGTACCTCGTCGGCATGAAGTCCTACGGCCGCGCCCCCACCTTCCTCGCCCTCACCGGGTACGAGCAGGTCCGCTCGGTCGTCGCCGCGCTCGCCGGCGACCACGCGTCCGCCGAGCGCGTCGAACTGGTCCTCCCGGAGACCGGGGTCTGCGGCGGCGCGGGCCTCTTCGACCAGCCGGCCTCCGCCGAGCCCGCCGAGGCCGGCGGCTGCTGCGCTCCGGCCGAGGCCACGGCCCTGATCCCGCTCGGCGTCACCGGCCCGGCACCCTCCTGCGGTTCCTGACCTACCCCGCCGGGACCGGGCCCGTCTCGAAGGTCGGGTGCAGGTGGCGGCGGTGGTCCAGGGTGCGGGGCGGGCCCGTCAGGGTGACGTGGGCGGTGAGGCGCGGGTCGGTACTGGAGGCGCTCAGGCGCAGTTCCAGCGTGCCCGGCTCGACCGTGCGGGCGCCCGTCCTGCCGGTGAAGGAGGCGAGGTCCGCGGGGACGACCGCGCGGACCCGCCGCCGCTCCCCGGGGGCCAGGTCGAGGCGCACGTACCCGACGAGCCGCTGTACGGGCTGGACGACGGAGGCCACCGGGTCGTGCACGTACAGCTGCACGACCTCGGTGCCGGGGCGGTCGCCGGTGTTCGTGACGGTCAGGGCGAGCCGTACGGCGCCGTCGGTGGGGATCTCGGTGGCCTCCACGGCCAGGTCGCCCCAGTCGAAGGTGGTGTAGGCGAGGCCGTGGCCGAAGCCGAAGGCCGGGGTCGGGTCGATGTTCGAGACCTCGCTGCTGTGGCCGAGCCGGGCGGCCAGGTACGTGGACGGCTGGGCGCCCGGGTGGCGGGGCACGCTGACCGGCAGCCGGCCGCTCGGGGCGGTCCGCCCGCTGAGGACGGACGCGACGGCCGCCGTCCCGGCCTCGCCGGGGAAGAAGGCCTGGACGATCGCGGCGGACGCGTCGGCGGCGCGGCCCAGCGCGTACGGCCGTCCGGCCAGCAGGGTCGTCACGACCGGGGTCCCCGTGTCGAGGAGGGCGTCGAGCAGCCGCTGCTGGGCGCCGGGCAGGACGAGGGACTCCGCGTCGCAGCCCTCGCCACTGGTGCCCCGCCCGAAGAGTCCGGCGCGGTCGCCGAGGGCCGCCACGACCACGTCGGCGCGACGGGCGAGGGCGAGGGCCTCGGCGAAGCCCTCGGTCCCGCCGTCGTCGACGCCGGTGCCGCGCGCCACGAGGAGCTCGGCGTCCGGGAACTCGGCCGCCAGCGCCTGGCGCAGGGTGGGCAGCTCGATCCCGAGGGGCGTGTCGGGGTGCTGGCCGCCGACGTGGACGGGGAAGGAGTAGCAGCCGAGGACGGCCGTGGGGGCCTCGGCGTTGGGGCCGACGAGGGCGATGCGGAGCGCGGCGCGCGGGTCGAGCGGCAGGGTGCCGTCGTTGCGGAGCAGGACGACGGCCCGTTCGGCGACGCGGCGGGCGAGCGCGCGGTTGGCGGCCGGGTCCAGGTCGACCGTGCCCCGGAGGGCGTCGGGGCCGGCGGAGGTGTCGGCGCCGCGCAGGACCGCGGGGACCGGGCTCCAGTCGGGGTCGAGCAGCCCCAGCCGGACCTTCTGCAGGAGGACCCGCCGGACGGCGCGGTCCACGAGCGCCTCGGGCACGTCACCGCGCCGGACCGCGTCCCGGAGCGGCGTGCCGAAGGCCTTGACGGTGGGCAGTTCCACGTCGACGCCGGCGGCGAGCGCCGCCCCGGCCGCCTCGCCGAGCGTGCCCGCGACGCCGTGCAGGGTCTTCAGGAACGCGATGCCGAAGTAGTCGGCCACGACGGTGCCGGTGAAGCCCCAGGCGTCCCGGAGCACTCCGGTGAGCAGGCGGTCGTCGGCGGCCGCGGGGACGCCGTCGGTGTCGGTGTAGGCGTGCATGACCGAGCGGACGCCGCTCTCCCGGACCGCCATCTCGAACGGCGGCAGGATCACGTCGGCCAGCTCCCGCGGGCCCATGCCGACCGGGGCGAGGTTCCGCCCGGCCCGGGAGGCGGAGTAGCCGGCGAAGTGCTTGAGGGTGGCGACGACACCGGCGGACTCCAGCCCCTGGACGTACGCGGTGGCGACCGTCCCGACGAGGTACGGGTCCTCGCCGACGGTCTCCTCGACGCGCCCCCAGCGGGCGTCGCGGACGACGTCGAGGACCGGGGCGAGCCCCTGGTGGACGCCGACCGCGCGGAGGTCGCGGCCGATGGCGGCCGCCATCTCCCGTACGAGCGCGGGATCGAAGGTGGCTCCCCACGACAGGGGTACGGGATAGGCGGTGGCGCCCCAGGCCGCGAAACCCGCGAGGCACTCCTCGTGGGCGACGGCCGGGATGCCGAAGCGGTTCGCGGCGGCGATCCGGGCCTGCGTGCGCATCAGGGAGAGCGCGCCGAGCGCGGGGTCGACGGGCACCGTACCGAAGGGCCGGGTGAGCTGGCCGAGTCCGTCGGGCAGCAGCGCGTCGAGGTCGACCGGCTCCTCCATGTCGTGCTGGTGCGGCGCGACTTCGGCGCCCTCGTCGGAGGCGCCGACCCACACGCCGTACAACTGGGCGGTCTTCTCCTCCAGGGTCATCTCGCGGAGCAGCGCGTCGACGCGGGCCTCCGCGCTCAGGGACGGGTCGCGCCAGGCGGGGAGCGGGCCGGGGCGCACGTTGCCCGGGTGCGGTTCGCGGTGCGCATCGGGGTGCGGGGCGGTGGGCCGGGGGGCCACGTGGTCGGTCACTTTCCTCCGACTCCCATCAGCCCCTGGACCAGGGCGCGACGGGCGAAAAGGTAGACGAGCAGGACGGGGAGCACGGACAGGACGACGGCCGCGAGGAGACCGGGCATGTCGACGCCGTGTTCCGTCTGGAAGTCGTAGAGGCCCATGGTGATGACCTTGTTCTCCGAGGACTGGGTGAGGACGAGGGGGAACAGGAAGCCGTTCCACGCCTGCAGTGACGCGAACACGACGATCGTGGACAGACCGCTCTTCGACAGCGGCAGGACCAGCTGGAGGAAGATCCGCCGGGGCGAGGCGCCGTCGACGGTCATGGCCTCGTACAGCTCGGGCGTGATGTCCCGCATGGCGCCGGAGAGGATCAGGGCGCAGACGGGCATGGCGAAGGCGGCCGTCGGCAGGATGACGCCGAGGAGGTTGTCGTACAGCCCGGCCTCGTTGATCAGGTAGAACATCGGAACGATCACGGCCTGGGACGGAATGGCCAGGCCGAGCAGGAAGAGCCGGAAGACCCGGCCGACGGCCCGGCCGTCGCTGCGCACGATCGCGTACGCGAGCGGCGGTACGAGCACCAGGACGATGCCGACGACGCAGACGGTGACGACGACCGTGTTGAGGAAGTACTGCGCGAAGCCCTCGTTCAGGTCGTTGACGTAGTTGTCGAGGGTGAAGCGCTCGGGGAAGGCGAGGGGGCCGTTCGCCGCGTAGTCCGTACGGGACTGGACGGTGGCGATCAGCATGACGTACAGCGGCAGGCCGACCACGAACAGCCACACCAACGAGCCGAACCCGGCGAGGTAGTTGGGGCGGGACTTCGTCGGGCGCCTCATCACACGCCCTCCATGGTGCTGCGCATCCTGTCGTAGCCGGTCAGGCGCACCATGACCAGGGAGACGAGGGTGGCGACGAGGACCAGGAGCAGCGCGATCGCGGAGGCCGCGCCGAAGTCGAAGCTCTTGAAGGCCTTCTGGTACATGTAGTAGGCGGTGTTCGTGGTGTCCGTGCCGGGGCCGCCCTGGGTGAGGATCAGTACGGTGTCGAAGGTCGTGAGTCCGCCGACCACCATGAGGATCGTCGAGGTCACCACGGAGTTGCGCAGCTGCGGCAGGGTGATGTGGAAGAACTGGCGGACCCGGCCCGCGCCGTCGATCTGGGCCGCCTGGTAGAGGACTTCGGGGATCGCGCGGGCCGCGCCCTGGTAGATCAGCGTGTGCAGGGGCGTGAACTGCCAGGTGCTGACGAAGACGAGCACGCCGAGTGCGCCGGCCTGCGTGCCGAAGAGGTTGCCGTCGCCGAAGAGCCAGGCCGCCTGGGAGGGGACCCCGAAGTTGGGGTCGAGCACGGCGCGCCACAGGACGGAGACGGCGGTGATGGAGAGCAGCAGCGGCACGAAGTAGACCGCGGAGAGGACCGCCCGGTTGCGCTGGTGGCCGGCGGCCCAGACACCGAGCAGGATGCTGATCGGCGTCTGGACGGCGACGCCGAGGACGGTGAGGAGCAGGCTCAGCCAGAGGCTCTTCACCATCACCGGGTCGTCGAGCAGCCGGCTCCAGTTCTCCAGGCCGGCGAACTCGGGGGAGCCGAGCCCGTTCCAGCGGGTGAAGGAGAGGACGACGACCAGGACGAGCGGGACGAGGGCGAACAGGCCGAAGAAGACGGCGGCGGGCGCCGCCCAGGCGAAGCCCGGGCGGCCCACGCCGGTCGCGGGGGGACGGGGCCGCCCGCGTCCGGTGCTCCGTTTCTCGGCGCTGTCCACGGCGGGGGCAGTGGCAGTGGTCATGGCAGGCGCTTTCGGGGTGGTCGGGCTCGCGGTCGGGCTCGTGTGCGGGCTCGAGTTCGGGCTCGTGGTCGTCACGCCGGGGTTTCTCCGGCTCGGGTCCGTCAGGCCGCGGGCAGGCTCTGCATCGCGGCGATGAAGGCGTCGGGGCCCGTCTGTCCGCTGAAGAACTGCTGGACGGCCTGGTGGATGGTCGTGGTCGCCGCCGGGGGATAGGCCTGGTCCCAGGAGAGCTGGAAGGAGGGCGCCTTCTTCACCAGGTCGTACTGGAACGTGGAGTACGCGGGGTTGGCCGAACCCGCCAGGAACTCGGGTGTGTTGGTCGTGGTGGGCAGATTGCCGATGCCCAGCTGGCCCTTGACGAACTGGTCCGAGTACAGGAGCTTGAGGAACTCGGCCACGGCCTCGGGGTGTTCGGTGTTCTTCAGGACCGAGTAGAAGTTGTTGGTGTTCCCGGCGAGGTTGTCCGGGTCGCCCTTGCCGCCCTCGACGGTGGGGAAGGTGCCGTAGCCGAGGTCCTTCGCCACGAAGTCCGGGTAGGCGTCCTGGAGGGTGGAGTACTCCCACGAGCCCATGAGCTCGAAGGCCGCCTTTCCGGTGGCGAGGAGGGCGGGGGAGCCGCCGTCGGTGAACTTGACCGAGTCGTAGTTGGTGCCGAAGGCGCCGGCGTCGATCAGCTCCTTCAGCATGCCGAGGGCCTTCTTGCTGTCGGCGCTCGCCCAGACGTCCTTGTCCCCGTTCACGGCCTTCTGGAAGTGCTCGGGCCCGGCCACCCGGTCGTACACGTACTGGAACCACATCTGGGTCGGCCACTTGTCGCCGCCGCCGAGCGCGATGGGGGTGACGCCCTTGGCCTTGAGCGTCTTCACGGCGGCCAGGAGCTCGTCCCAGGTGCGCGGCGCGGTGACCCCGGCGTCCGCGAGCACCTTCTTGTTGCTGAAGAGGAGTACGGGCTGGGTGCCGCGCATGGGGACGCCGTACGGCTTGCCGTCGACGACCGCGGTGTTGAAGACCGACGGCAGGAAGTTCGACTTCAGGCCGGGGTCCTTGGCGATGAAGTCGTCGAGCGGCATGAGGAGTCCGGCGTCGACGAACGGCTTGATGCTGCCGCCGCCCCAGTTGAAGAAGACGTCCGGCGCCTGCTTGCCGCTGATGATCGTCTGCAGTTTGGACTGGTAGTCGGCGCCGGGGATGGTGTCGAGGACCGCCTTCACCTTCGACGTCTTGTTGAAGGTGTCGACGAGCTGCTTCTCCACCTTGTTGGTGGCGTCGCCGTACACCAGGACGTGGATCGTGTCCGTGTCGCCGCCGGCCGAGCCGCCCGAGCCGCCGCACGCCGCCAGGGACAGGGTCATGGCCAGCGACGCCCCGCCGACGACAGCGGTCCTCAGGAGCCGTACGTGCCGCTTCATCGCCCCACCTTTCGAAAGAGTTTCGGTCGGATTGCCGAAACTTCATGCTGCGGGACGCTAGGCCGGGTGCGACGGAAGGGCAACCCTCCGGCAGGGCGTTATCAAAGCGTGACCATGTCGTCGGGGCGAACGGTGCTTTATGCTGCGCGGATGCGAGACGGCGAGGAAAACAGGCGGATCACGCTGGCGGAGGTGGCCGAGCAGGCCGGGGTGTCGCTTTCGACAGTTTCGAAGGTCCTCAACGGCCGCCAGGACGTGTCCGCGGCCACGCGCGGCAAGGTCGAGCGCCTCCTCGACGCCCACGCGTACCGGCGGACCACCCGCGTCGCCCGCGAGGCGCCCCTCATCGAACTCGTCTTCCACGAACTCGACAGCGTGTGGGCCATGGAGCTGATCCGCGGCGTCGAGAACCTCGCCAAGTCCCACCGGGCAAGCGTCGTCCTCACCGAGAGCGGCACCCGGCACGCCCCCGCGCCGGACTGGATCGAAGGCGTCCTGCAACGCCGGCCGATCGGCGTCGTCCTGGTCTTCTCCTCCCTCCCCGACGCCGTCAAGCGACAGCTCGACGCCCGGTCGATCCCCTTCGTGATCGTCGACCCGGCCGGGGACCCCGAACCCGACGTGCCGTCCGTCGGCTCCGCCAACTGGTCAGGCGGCGTGGCCGCCACCCGCCACCTCCTCGACCTGGGCCACCGCCGCATCGCCATCGTCACCGGGCCCGAGGACATGCTCTGCTCCCTGGCCCGGCTCGACGGCTACCGGTCCGCCCTCAACATGGCGGGCCTGGCACACGACCCCGCCCTCGTCCGGTTCGGCGACTTCCACGTCGAGGGCGGTTACGCGCGCGCGATGGAGCTGCTGCGCATGCCGGACCGGCCCACCGCCGTCTTCGCCGGCAGCGACCTGCAGGCGCTCGGCGTCATGGAGGCGGCCCGGGTGTGCGGCCTGCGGGTGCCCGAGGACCTGTCCGTCGTCGGCTACGACGACGTGATGATCGCGCGCTGGTCGAGCCCGCCGCTGACCACCGTCCACCAGCCGCTGCGCGAGATGGGCGAGGAAGCCGTCCAGATGCTGCTCAGGCTGCGCTCCGGAGAACCCTCGGTGACGCGCATGGAGCTCACGACCAGCCTCGTCGTCAGGAAGAGCACCGCCCCTCCGCCCGAGGAAACGCCCGTGGAAACGACCGGGGAAACGCCTTAGGGCAACGTCCTACGGGGGACGTCATAATCGGCTCCGCACGTTCTTGATCATGACGACAGGAGCAACAGCCATGCGCGTGAAGGCATTCGACCACCTCGTGCTCAACGTGACCGACGTCGACAGGGCGCTCGCGTTCTACACCGGTCCCCTCGGTCTCGCGCCCGAGCGGGTCGAGGAGTGGCGGGCGGGCAAGGTGCCCTTCCCGTCCGTGCGCATCGACGAGGGCACGGTCATCGACCTGTTCTCCCGCCCGCGCGGCGAGTCCAACGTCGACCACATCTGCCTGGTCGTCGACCCCCTCGACTGGCAGGAGGTCATCGACTCCGGGACGTTCGACGTGCTGGAGGGCCCGGTGCCGCGCTGGGGCGCCCGCGGCTCCGCGCAGTCGGTGTACGTGAAGGACCCCGACGGCAACACGGTCGAGCTGCGCTGGTACCCGCAGGACGCCACCGCCTGATCCGCCCCCACTCCCGCGCGGGTGAACGGGAGCGCTCAGACGGGCTTCAGCCGGTCGTGCAGCAGGCAGAACTCGTTGCCCTCCGGGTCGGCCAGGACGTGCCAGTTCTCCTCGCCGGTCTGGCCGACGTCCACCGGCCGGGCGCCGAGGGCGAGCAGCCGCTCCAACTCGGCCGCCTGGTCGCGGTCGGTGGGGTTGACGTCGAGGTGCAGCCGCAGCTTCCCGCGCCGCGGTTCACCGCTGGGGCTGAGGATCAGCGTGGGCTGCGGTCCGCCGAACCCGACGCCGGGCGGCCCGATCTCGATGCTCCCGTCGTCCTCGCGCCCCACCTCCACATAGCCGAGGACCTCGCTCCAGAAGGCGGCGAGCCGCTCGGCGTCGGCGCAGTCGATGATCAGCTCACTGATGCGGCATGCCATGCCCGCCAGTGTACGAAGACGGCCCGGCGCCCGGCCCGGGGACGCGGGCCCGACGCTCCGGGGGCCAGGGACCGCCCAACTGGTCATCGTCGCCCACGAGTCGGGCCTGGTCACCCCGGGGGCGGTGTGAGCGGACGGGTCAGCCGAAGACGACCGACCGCACCTTCAGCCGCTCCGACGCCCCGCCGGTGTGCGGGCGGAGACGGAACCAGTCGCCCTCGCAGTTCGGCTCGGTGAAGACCGTCGCCCAGGCGTCGGTGCGGTTCTTCGGCGAGTGGCCCGGCTCCGGGTTCTCCAGGCCGACGCCGGGCAGGTTCAGACAGGTCAGGTCGGCCGGGTCGGTGAGGAAGCCGGTCGCCTCGTAGCCCTCGACGGTGACGTAGTCGTAGCGGAACTGACCGGTGGCGGCGGAGGCGGAGGACGGGACGGCGGCGAGGAGCAGGGCGGCACCGAGGACGGCGGGGACGGCGGAGCGGAGACGCATCGGGGGGGTCTTTCTGCTGGTGGGAACGTTGCCGTCGCCATGCCTGCCCGGTCGGACCACCCGTATCCGCCCGTCACACGTACGGATGGCGACGAAACGATCCGCCGTTCCCCCGAACGGCGAACGGGCCGCGCCCGGCTCACGCCGCCGTCGGTTCCGCGCTCCTCTCCGTGGTGGCCGCGCGGGCGGTGAGCCCGCGGTGGTAGCGGCGCAGCAGGAGCAGGGCCGTGGCGGCGAGGCCGGTGAGCAGGCCGAGCCAGACCCCGGCGGTGTCGAAGGAGGCCAGGCGGCCGAGGAGCCAGACCGCGGGCAGGCCGATGAGCCAGTAGCCGACCAGGGTGACGTGGAAGCCGCCCTTGGTGTCGTCGAGGCCGCGCAGCAGGCCGATCCCGATGTTCTGCGTGCAGTCGAAGAACTGCAGCACGGCGGCGATGAGGAGGAGGTCCGCGCCGATCGCCAGGGCCTGCGTCTCCGACGGGTCGAGGAACGGCCTGAGGACCAGGTCCGGTACGAGGACGTAGACGGCGCCGACGACGGCCATGACGGCCGCCGCGCAGGCCAGGGCGGTGTTCTTCAGCCGGCGGGCCGCCTCGATCCGGCCCAGGGCCAGCTCGCGGCTGACGTTGATGGACGCGGCGTGCGAGAGGCCGACGGCGATCTGGAACACGATGTAGATGAGCTGGTTGACGGCGGTGTGCGCGGCGAGCGCGGCGCTGCCGAACGTACCGACGATCAAGGCGACGACGAAGAAGAACCCGGCCTCGGAGCCGTAGGTGGCGGCGATGGGCGTGCCCAGGCCGGTGAGACGGCGGAGGGTGGCCGGGCGGGCCTTCCAGACGCGGACGTCGAGGAGCGGTGCGAGGTCCGGGTCGCGGCGCGTGGAGGCGTACAGAGCGAGGCAGGTGAGGAGGTACACCGTCGAGGTGGCGACGCCGATGCCCGGCAGCCCCAGTTCGGGAAGGAACCACGTGCCGTGGATGAAGCCCCAGTTGAGGGCGGCGTTGACGGCGATGGACGCGATCGTGATCTGGAGCAGGGCCTGCGGGCGGCGCATGCCGACGGTGAACTGCCGGATGGCCTGGAACCAGAGGCAGGGGATCAGACCGGGTGCCAGGGCGTAGAGGACGGGCTGCGCCGTCTCGACGACGGTGGGGTCCTGGCCGAGCCAGGCCACCGCGTGGCCGATGAGGACCATGAGGACGGCGCCGGCGAGTCCGGCGAGGGTGGCCAGGGCGAGCGCGGCGCGGACGAGGTCACGCACGTCCTCGTCCGCCTCGGCCCTCGCCGCGTCGCCGTCGGCGCTCTCGGCGCGGGCGGCCGCTGCGGCGACCTGGTTGCCGACGGCGGTGACCATGCCGACGCCCATGGTCCGCAGCTGGTTGAAGACGACCAGGGCCAGACCGCCCGCCGCGAGGGCCTCCACCCCCATCAGGCCCATCATGATGGTGTCCGTCGTGGTGAGGGCCACCTGGGCGAGCTGGGTGAGGGCGAGCGGTACGGCCAGGGCGGCGAGGGCCCGGCTGTCGGTCAGGAGCGTGCGGAGGGGCGTGGGCATCGGCATCGGTGTCAGTTCCCGCGGAGCTTGGTGAGCAGTTCGTCGATCTCGCGCTCGACCGTGAGGTCGATGAGGTCGCGCGCGTCCATCCAGTCGTCGTCGAAGACGGTGTCCATGTACTTCTCGCCGCCGTCGTTGACGAGGGCGACCATAGTCGTGCCCGGGGGGAGGGACGCCATCCGGGTGAGGGCCTCGTGGACGACGCCGCCGGCGGAGCCGCCGACGAGGAGGCCGGTCCTGCGGGCGACGACACGCGCGGTGGCGAAGGCCTCGACGTCGCCGACCTTGACGCCCTCGTCGATCAGGTCGTAGTCCACGAGGGCGCCGATGGTGGCGCCCTCGGGAGTTCCCGTACCGGACTGGTAGTAGTCGTGCGCCGGGCCGCCGAAGGCGATGGAGCCCTTCGGCTCGACGCCCACGACGCGGACGCCGGGGACGGTGCGGCGCAGTTCGCGGGCCGTGCCGCACAGGCCGCCGCCGGTGCCGACGGCGCCGATGAGGATGTCGACCCGGCCGTCGAGCGCCGCGTCGAGCTCGCGGCCCACGTCGTAGTAACCGACGGCGTTGGCCGGGTTGTTGTGCTGCTCCGTGAAGACGGCGTTGTCGTCGTCGGCCGCCATCTTCTCGGCGAGTTCCTCGCGGGCGGCGGTGGCGAGCTCCTCGGTGCCGTCGTCGACGACGTAGACGAGTTCGGTGCCGAGGGCCTTCATGCCGCGCAGCTTGTCCACGCAGGCGTGGTTGTCGACGACGGCGGTGAAGGTGTAGCCGCGCTCGGCGGCGATCACGGCGAGACCGAGGCCGGTGTTGCCGGAGGTGGACTCGATGACCCGGCCGCCGGGGCCGAGTTCACCGGCCGCCTCGGCGGCGTCGACCATGGCGCGGGCCATGCGTATCTTCGCGGTTCCGGTGGGGTTGAACTGCTCCAGCTTGAGCAGCAGACGGCTGCCGTTCTCGGTGCGGCACAGCTCGAAGAGCGGGGTGTAGCCGATGAGGTCCGAGACGCGGCTGACGACGGCGGGACGCATCAGTGCCTTGTCCATGAGGGGCTCCAGGGTGAGGGAAGGGGCGTTCACAGGGGCGGGCGGCGGTCCAGCCGCCAGCGGGCGCGTCCGCCCGCGTCCTCGACGACGACCTTGGGAGGCAGGGGGATGTCGTGGAAGGGCGACTCGTTGGAGTCCATCTGGTACCCGGCGGTGTTGGGGTAGACCAGCAGGTCGCCGGGGCGGGGCCGGACGGGGAAGGCCACCTTGCGCCAGGTCACCATGTCCGACTCCAGGCAGCTCGCCCCGCCGACGCACGCGCGCGTGGGCGCGGAGCCGGGCGCGCCGTCGGCCCGCTCCTCCCGCTCGCCCCGCTCCTCCCGCTCGCCCCGCTCCTCCCGCTCGCCCCGCTCCTCCCGCTCGTCCCTGAGCAGGACCGGATCGGGCAGGTACTCGCTGTTGAACCACTGCTCGGACATGCTGAGGCTGGTGCCGTCCACGGTGAGGATCGCGTACCCGTCCCGGTCCTTGACGCCACGGACCCGGAACGCGGTGCAGCCCGCCCGGTCGAGGAGCGCCCGGCCCGGTTCCATCAGGAGCATCACCCCGGCCTCGCGCAGCCGCTCCGCGAGCGGGGCGCCGTCCCCGGAGGGCCGGGCGGTGAGGATCGCGCGGAGCGCGCCCGCCCCGGCGACGGGCGAGTGGTACGGGTAGAAGTCGTCGGCCGTGAAGGACTTGTCCGCGTGGTAGTCGGCGGGGCCCTGTTCGGCGAGGAACCGCTCCCAGGCCGCGGCCGGCGCGTAGTCCACGGCGAAGCCGCCGCCGATGCTGATCCGGTCGGCCTGCAGGCCCATCGTCCGCGCCTTGAGGCACAGGTCGACGAGTTCGCCCGCCAGGTCGGCGCGCGGCTGCGGGGCGTAGCCGGACAGGTGGAAGGAGAACCCCTCCATGCGGACGGCGTCGGCGGCGCCCGCGCACCGCTCCAGGGCCGTGGCGAGGGCCGTGTCGTCGAAGCCGAAGCGGCTGTGCGGCTGGGTGGGCGGGAGGCGGCGCAGGAGCAGCCGGGCCGGGCGGCCGAGGGAGTCCGCGAGGGCGACGAGGCGGTCCAGTTCGTCCAGGGCGTCGACGGCGATCAGACAGCCGTGCAGGACGGCGATCCGCAGCAGCTCGTCGGCCTTGGCGGGTCCGGTCACCACGGTGTTCTCGCCGCGGACGCCGTGCCCGAGGGCCTCGCGCAGCTCGCCGAGCGAGGCGACGTCGACGCCGGTGCCGGTCACGGCGCACCGCTCGATCCAGGCGGCCGCCTTGTTGGCCTTCTTCGCGAAGTAGACCCGTCCCTCGACGCCGTACTCCCCGAGGGTGGCGCGGAACGCGGCGACGTTGGCGTCGAAGCGTTCGGGCAGCAGGAGGTGGAACGGCCCGCCGAGGGCGTGCGCGAGGTCGTGCGGCAGGTCGCCGCTCAGGAGGGTGTCGAGCAGCGGGTCGGGGTGGACCGGCAGGCTCGGCGGGGGCGTCACTGCCACAGCGGCACCCGCGTTCCGCGGCCCTGGGCGAGGGCGAGCTGCGCGAAGCGGTGGCCGAGCGCGATGTCGGTGACGACGAGCCCGCTGTTGTACGCGAAGATCCCCTGGTGGTCGTCGGTGCGGCCGGCCGCGCGGCCCGCCAGGACCTCGGGGAACTCGGCGTCCACCGCGGGCAGTTCGCCGTGGGCGTCGACCATGTCGGTGCCGGTGACCTTCATCTGGGCGGCGCTCGTGGCGATGACCCGGTCGGCGCGGTGGAGCGTGGAGGGCGCGATGCCGTGGCCGACGAGGATGCGGAGCGCGGCGGGCTTCAGCCAGTCGGCCTCGACCTCGGCCGGGGTGTTCGGTCCCGCGGTCGCCACGACGACGTCGGCGGCGCCCGCGGCCGCCCGCAGGTCGTCGACGATCTCGACCTCGCGGTCCGGGAAGTGGGCGTGGAGCTGCTCGCGTACCGCGCGTATGCCGTCGGGGTGGGTGCCGTAGACCATCAGCCGGTCCAGTTGCGGCAGGGTGGTGAGGAGGAACGGCAGGGCGAGGCGGCCCTGGGTGCCGGTGCCGATGACCAGCGCGCTGCCGCTGCCGGGGGCGGCCAGTTCGCGGGCGAGCAGGGCGGAGACGGCGGGGGTGCGCAGGGAGCCGATGCGGCCGCAGTCCATCATGGCCACGGGCAGGCCGGTCACGTCGTCGTAGATCGTGAGCGCGGTGTAGTAGTGCTGCTTGTCGCGCTCCTCGTGCAGGCCGTGCTTGTACGAGGTCTTGATCGCGACCACGTTGCGCACGCCGTCGCGGCCGAGCATCGCGTACGAGACGGAGTGGCCGTCGGCGGGTTTGACGGTCAGCTTGCGCGGGTTGTCGGACTGTCCGTCGGCGAGCGTGCGGTAGGCCTGCTCGACGACGTCGACGACGTCGGTCAGGGTGATGTCGATGCCCGCGATGTCGCTGGTGCTGAGCACGCACAGGCTCTTGTCGTCGGCGGGCGCGGGTGCCTCGGTGTGGGCGTCGGTCATGGGGTTCCCCCTTCGTCCGGTGGTGGGAAGGCGCGGGCGGGTCACGCGTACGCCTGGATGGCGGCCTGGCCGAAACCGTGCTCGTGGGCCTCGGCGGCCGGGCGGGTGCGGCGGCCGGGTACGCGGACGGAGGCGCGCTTCAGCCAGCGGTCGGTGCCGTCGTAGCGGGCCCGGAACGGGACGCGGCCGTGGACGACGAGGTCGTTGTCGACGACCAGGACGTCGCCGGGCTCCAGGCTGACGGCCACGGAGACGCGGGCGAGTTCGTCCTCCAGCCGGGCGTAGGCGGCGCGGTGTGCGGGCACGGCCTGGTCGAGCGGGGTGTAGGCCGGGTCGAAGCGCAGGGTGGGGCCGTCCTCGGACTGCCAGAGGGTGGGGACCTTCGGGGGCGTGCCGTCGAAGTCCTTGGCCTCGGCGTAGGCGTCGTCGGGCAGGATGGGCAGCTCGGGGCGCGACAGGAGGGCCACGTCCTCCGGCGCCAGGCGCACCTTGCGGATGCTGGCGGCGGTGGTGGCGACGCGGTCGTGGTTGCGCATGCAGCCGAGCATCAGCAGGTGGGCGCGGCCGGGGTGGAAGGCGTCCTCGGTGTGCGGGCTGAGCAGGGTGGAGCTGCTGGCTCCGGTCTGTTCCCGCTCGTGGCCGGGGCTGGGCACGATGTTGTGCACGAACCGGCCCTCCTGCTGGCCGGCCCAGGCGAGGGGGTTGCCCATCACGGTGGCGAGCAGCAGCAACAGCACGTCCCACTCCGCGCCGTCGTCGCCCGCGGCGGCCCAGCTCAGGGGAGTGGCGCCGATCGCCGTGTCGTCGAGGGGCAGACCCCGCAGGACGAAGAGGCCGTCGTCGGTGTCGACCGGGCGGCAGTGGTGGCGAATCGTTTCGCTCAGGCCGTTCGCCGTCTCGGCGACCCTCTCCAGGAGCCGTGGTCCGGTCGCCGATCCTCCGCACTCGTCGAGGATCTGCCGTGCGGCGTGGGTGAGTTCGTCGATCGCGTCCGGACCTAAGGTCCGGACCGGGGCGGGTGCGGGCGCCGGGGTCATGGGCAGGGGTCTTCCGTTTCCGTTGCGGTGCGATGAGGGTCGTCAGGCGGAAAAGGGATGCAAAGGGTGGAAGTCGGTGGAAGGCGGGTCAGTGCCGTGCCGACAGCAGAAGGAACGTAGCAGCGCACTTTAGGTAAGGCAATCCTTACTTGACGTAACTCCCGTGCGTGCAGCGGCTGCTGATCAAGTGTTAAACAACCTGGTCGGGACCAATGTCGAGAACGAAGCGGACATTCCGCCCGGTGGGGGGTCGTCCCCTTGTCGCGACCGCGACTTTTAGGGTAGGCACACCTAAGTGGGAATGGATCCCGGACGTGCGACGAGCAAGGGCAAGGACGGACGCGTGGAACTGAATCGACGTCAACTGCTGTGCGCCACAGGCGCGATCGGCACGGCAGCGCTGCTCGCCGCCTGCGGAGCGGACAGCGACACGTCGTCCCCGGACACCGCCAGGAACGGCACCGGCAAGCCCAGGCCCGGCGGCACCCTCCGCGTCGGCGCACTCGGCCGGGCCAACGCCATCACCCGTGACCCGCACGGCAGTCAGGCCAACGAGAGCGACTACCTCATCCTCTCGCTGGTCTACGACACCCTCACCGTCCCCGGCGCCAAGCCCAACACCCTGCCCCGCCTCGCGTCCGCCTGGACCTCCTCGGACGACCTGAGGACCTGGCGCTTCACCCTCGCCAAGGGCGCGACCTTCCACGACGGCACCCCCGTCACCGCCGAGGACGTCGTCTTCTCGCTCCGCCGGCTCCGGGGCACCCCCTCCGGCGCCTCCCGCCTGCCCGGCATCAAGGCCGAGAACATCAAGGCCGAGGGCCCCGGCACCGTCGTCCTCGTCTCCGACTACGCCAACGCCGAACTCCCGTTGCTCCTGCGCCTGACCACCTTCGTCGTCAAGAAGGGCACGACCGACAAGGACATCGAGAAGGCGCCCGGCACCGGACCCTTCAAGCTGGAGTGGTTCCGCGGCGGCAACGCCCGCCTCGTCCGCAACGACGACTGGTACGGCGGCAAGGTCCTCCTCGACGCCGTCGAGGTCAAGATCTTCGAGTCCCCGCAGGCCATGGCGAACGCCCTCCTCGCCGGCCAGATCGACCTCGCCTCCAACGTCGGCGCCGTCGCCGCCCGCACCGCCGAGTCCCGCAAGGACGTCCAGGTCGTCCGCCGCCCCAACGACATGGCCATGCCCCTCGTCATGCGCACCGCGCCCGGATCCCCCTTCGCCGACCCGAAGGTCCGCGAGGCGCTCCGCCTCGCCGTGGACCGCGAGGCCATGGTCAAGCAGGTGCTCTCCGGCTACGGCACCGTCGCCAACGACATCCTCGGCACCGGCGACCCCGGCTACGCCAAGGACATCCCGCAGCGCACCCGCGACCTCGCCAAGGCCAAGTCGCTGCTCCGGCAGGCCGACTTCGACTTCTCGAAGACCTACGAGCTCATGACCACCGAGGACGTCCCCGGCCTCGCCGAGACGGCCACGCTCTTCGCCACCCAGGTCCGCGAGGCCGACGTCAAGGTCAAGGTGGTCAAGCAGGAGTCGAGCGCCTTCTGGGACAAGACCTGGCTCAAGGGCGACCTCTACACCACCTACTGGGGCACCAACGACTCCGTCGTCTTCTTCGCCAGCAAGGTCCTCGTCTCCGAGAGCGGCACCAACGAGTCCGCCTGGCAGAACCCCGCCTTCGACACCGCCTACCGCACGGCCATGGCCACCAAGGACCCGGCGGCCCGCGCCACGCTCCTCCGCCAGGTCCAGCAGCTCCAGCACGACGCCTCCGGCTACCTGCTGTGGGGCATGGCCGACGGCATCGACCTCGCCGCCGCCCCCGTCCAGGGCCTGCCCACCCTCCCCGGCTACGGCCGGGTCCAGCTCGAGCGGGCATGGCTGAACCGCTGACGGACACCGCCGCGCGGCCCGGTGCCGGGAAGGCCGGAGGGAAGACCTCCTTGCCGTCCCGGCCCCGGCCGTTCGCGGCTGTCCGCCTCCTCGCCCTCCTCGGGCTCCTCGCCCGCCGAGCCCTGCTCCTCGCCGTCCTCCTCGCCACCCTCTTCGCCGCCGTCGAGCTGCTGCCCGGCGACGCGGCGACGGCCACCTCCGAACGCGGCGACAGCGCCGCCGACGTCGCCGAACGACGCGCGCTCCTCGGCCTCGACCGGCCGGTCGCGGAACGGTTCGCCGACTGGATGACCGGCCTGCCCACCGGCGACCTGGGCACGTCTGCGCGCGGCGAGCCGGTCGCCGACCTGCTGGCCCGCCCCTTCCCCAACACCCTGCTGCTCGGCGGCCTCGCCCTGCTCGTCACGCTCGTCGCCTCACTGGCGCTCGGCGGCTGGGCCGCGCTCAGGCCCGGCGGCCGGACCGACCGGGCGATCTCCGGCAGCGCGACGGCCGTCCTCGCCCTGCCCGAGTTCGTCGTCGGCGTCGCCCTCGTCCTCGTCTTCGCCCAGTGGCTGGAGTGGCTGCCCGCCGTCACCCTCGCCGACAGCGACGGCGCGCCCGCCTCCTGGCAGATGCTCGTCCTGCCGGTCGTCGCCCTCTCGATCCCGCAGATCGGCTGGAACACCCGGATCGTACGGGCCGCCCTCGCCGACGAGGCCGAGGCACCGCACGTGGAGACCGCCGTCCTCGACGGGCTCCCGCGCCACCGCGTCCTCCTCCACCACGTGCTGCCCGGCGCGCTCCCCGCCATCGCCGCCGGACTCGCCACCTCGACCGGCATGCTGCTCGGCGGAGCCGTCGTCGTGGAGACCATCTTCAACTACCCCGGGCTCGGCGCCGTGCTCGCCGGAGCCGTCACCGACCGCGACGGCCCCCTCATCGCCGGAGTCGTCGCCGTCACCGGAGCCGTCATCACCTGCGTGCTCCTCCTCGCCGACCTCGTACGGGCCAGGGCATCCGGAGGACGCCTGTGACCACCGCACCCCCCGCACCCGCCACACCTCCCGCGACGCCCGCGCCCGCCACGCGGCGGGGCCGCTCCCGGCGGGGCACCTTCCTGCGCACCCTCCCCGCGCTCCTCCTGGTCCTCCTCGCCGTCGCCGGGCCGTGGCTCGCCCCGCACGCCATCGACGCCCCGGTCACCGCCCCCTACGCGGAGGCGGGCACCGGGGCGCTCCTCGGCGGCGACCAGCTCGGGCGCGACGTGGGCAGCCGCCTGCTCGCCGGCGGGCGCGAACTCATCGCCACCTCGCTCGTCGTCGCCGCGCTCGTCACCGCGACCGCCGCCGTCCTCGGCACGGTCGCGGCACTGCGCCCCCGGGCCGGCCGGGTCGTCGACCGCGCCGCCGACGTCCTCATGCTGCTGCCGCCCGTCCTCGGAATCCTGCTGATCGCCCTGTCCTGGCCGGACGGCGGACGGGTCGCGCTGATCGCCGCCGCGTACGTGATGGGCGTGCCCTACGCGGTACGGCTCGTGGCGGCGGCCGCCGCGCCGATCGTGGCCTCCGGGTACGTCGAGGCCGCGGCCGCGGGCGGCGAACGCCTCGGCCACCTCGTCGCCCGCGAGGTGCTGCCCAACCTGCGGGCCACGCTCCTCGCCCTGTTCGGGCTCCGGTTCGTCGCCGCCGTGTACGTCGTCGCCACGGCCGGCTTCCTCCAGGTCGGGCCCCAGCCACCGGCCGCCGACTGGGCCCTGATGATCCGCGAGAACTCCGGCGGCATCCTCCTCAACCCCTGGGCCGTGCTGGCCCCGAGCATCGCCATCGGCCTGCTGGCCATGAGCGTCAACCTGGCCGCGTCGGCGCTCGTCCCGCCCGGCGGCCGCAAGGCGGTGACCGCGCTGTGAACCACATGCCCCGCTGGTACCCCGAGCAGCGCACACCCGACGGCGGCCCCGCGGTGCGCGTGCACGGCCTGACCGTCACCGGCGGCGACGGCCGGATCCTCCTGGCGGACGCCGGCCTCGCGCTCCACCCGGGCCGGGTCGTCGCCCTCACCGGCCCGTCCGGCTGCGGCAAGACGACCCTGCTGCGGGCCGTCGCCGGCGTCCTGCCGCCGGGCGCACGACGCACGGCGGGCGAGATCGACGTCCTCGGCCACGACCCCTTCGCCCTGCCCGACGCCGAGGTACGGGCGCTGCGCCGCCACCGCCTCGCCTACGTCGGCCAGGACCCCGGCTCCGGCCTCAACCCCCGGATGAAGGTCCGCCGTCTGCTCGGCGAGGTCGCCGTGGACCGCAGCCCGGAGGCGCTGCGCGCGCTCCTCGCCGAGGTGCGGCTCCCCGCCGACGGGGACCTCGCCGACCGCCGCCCCGGCGCCCTCTCCGGCGGCCAGCAGCGCCGCGTCGCCCTCGCCCGGGCCCTGGCCCGCCGCCCCGCCGTCCTGCTCCTCGACGAACCCACCGCGGGCCTCGACGCACGCGTCCGCGACGAGATCGGGGAGCTCCTGCGGCACCTGGCGGAGCAGCACCGGATCGCCGTCGCCCTGTCCTGCCACGACGCGGACCTCGTCACCCGGCTCGCCGACGAGGTCGTGGAACTGCGCCCCCGGATCCGTACCGCCGCCCCCGCCCCGCCCGCCCCCCGCTCCTCCCGCCCGGCGCCGGACGACAAGCCCGCGGTCCTGACGGTCACCGGGCTCACCGCCGCCTTCGCGCACCGCGGGCGCAGCGTCCAGGCCCTGCACGGCGTCGACCTCACGCTGCCCGCGGGCGGCAGCCTCGGCGTCGTCGGCGCGTCGGGCTCCGGCAAGACCACCCTGATGCGCACGGTCGTCGGCCTCCACCGCGCGACCGGCGGCTCCGTCGCGCTCGACGGCACGGTGCTGCCCGCCTCCGCGACCCGGCGCAGCCGCGAGCAGCGCCGTGCGATCCAGCTCATCCCGCAGAACCCCCTGGGCACCCTCAACCCCAGCCGTACCGTCGGCGCGGCGATAGGCCGCCCGCTCACCCTGCACCGCCGCGTCCCGCGCGGGCAGACGGGCGAACGCGTCCTGGAGCTGCTCGCACAGGTCGGCCTCCCCGCCGACTTCGCGGCCCGCTACCCGCACGAACTCTCCGGCGGCCAGCGGCAGCGCGCCTCCATCGCCCGGGCCCTCGCCGCCGACCCGGCCGTCCTCGTCTGCGACGAGGTGACCTCCGCGCTCGACCACGACACGGCCGAGTCGGTCATGAACCTGCTCGCCGACCTCCGCGACCGGAGCGGCCTCGCCCTGGTCCTCATCAGCCACGACCTGCGCCTGGTGGAGAGCCGTACCGACACCCTGCTCGTCCTGGCGGAGGGCCGTGCGGTCGAACAGGGCCCGACCGCACGGCTGTTCAACGACCCCGGCCACCCGGTGACCGCCTCCCTGCTGGGGGTCGCGGCACGGTGACGCGGCGGTGGGCCGCCGACGGCTGTGCGCCGACGGCTGTGCGACGGCGGGCCGGATCGACTTGAATGGCGGACGAGGAAACGGACAGTCGACATGGAGGAGGGGCGTCGTGGGGCGCATCACGAGGAAGCGGCGGTGGGCCGCGGTGGCCGTCACCGGTCTGGTCGTGGCGGTGGCGGGGCTGGTGTGGTTCAAGCCGTGGGCGCTCTGGGTGGACGAGACGGTCCACGAGGCGCTGCCGACGGCGACCGCGACGGCGACCGGCACGGGGACGGGGGCGGGGACCGAGGCCGGGGCCGGGACCCCGGCTCCGACGGGCACGCCGTCCGGCCCGGTGACCGTGGCGCGGGGCAGCTTCATCAGCCACGAGCACGCCACGACCGGCACGGTGAAGGTCGTCCGCCTCGCCGACGGCACCCACACGCTCCGCCTCGAAGGCCTGGACACCAGCAACGGCCCCGACCTGCGCGTCTGGCTGAGCGACGCGCCCGTGAAGGAGGGCAGGGCCGGCTGGGGCGTCTTCGACGACGGGAAGTACGTCGACCTCGCCGGGCTGAAGGGCAACAAGGGCGACCAGAACTACCCGCTGCCCGCCGACGTCGACTGGTCGGCGTACCGCAGCGTCAGCATCTGGTGCGACCGGTTCGACGTCTCCTTCGGTGCCGCCGCGCTCGCTCAGGCCTGACGGCGGGCGGGGAGCCGCCCCGCCGCTTCGAGGCGGGAGAGCCGCTCGTGCTCCTTCTCGGCCCAGCGGCGGACCCGGTCGGGCGCCAGGGGCGTGCCGTGGCCGACGTGGAGTGCGGTCGGGTTCAGGGCGAGCATCCGGCGCAGGCTGGCGAGGTTGTCCAGCGGGTCGTCGTGGAACGGCGGGTTGGCCGGGCGGCCCCGGACGAGGCCGAAGAAGGAGTTGGCGATCAGGTCGCCCGCGACGAGGTCCCCCTGGTCGGTGAGGACGGAGACCGATCCGGGGGTGTGACCGGGGGTGGGCATGATGCGCGCAGCGACCCCGAAGTCCGCCAGGTCGGTCTCGCCGCTCACGACGACGCCGGGCTCGAACGGCTCCACCCGCAGGTGCAGCTTCCTGCTCCTGGCCATGAGGCGGCCCATCGGGCCGGTGGGCAGGTACGGTTCGCGGGCCCGCCCGGACCGGTAGGGGCCGAGGTCGGCGACGTGGCCCGCCACGGGAGCCCCGGTGAGGCGGTGCAGTTCGGCGGCTGCGCCGAAGTGGTCGATGTGGCCGTGGGTGAGGACGATCAGCGACACGTCGGCGGGGTCGACCCCGAGGGCGGCGATCCGGTCGTGGATCTTCCGCCCGCTACCGGGTACGCCCGCGTCGACGATCACCGGGCGTCGGCCCAGCAGCAGATACGCGTTGATGTGGTGCCGCCCCATGACGGGCAGCGGGACGACCTTGGTCGCGGACGAAGAGGACGAAGAGGACGAGGAGGAGGAGTTCGGGGAAGGGTTCGGGGACGAGGGCATGGTGCGGGGCTCCCTGGTGGGTGTGCGGTGCCGCGGCGGTCCGCGCGCGGACGGGGGGCGCAGTGCGGCGGCGATCAGCGGAAGCGGCGCCGGTACTCGGCGGGGGTGGTCCCGAGGCGCCGCCGGAAGGCGCGGTGCAGGCTCTCTACGGAGCCGAGGCCGCTGAGCGCGGCGACGTCCGGCAGGCCGAGGGCGCTCTCCTGGAGCAGCCGCCGGGCGGCCTCCAGGCGTACGGACTCGACGTACGTGGCAGGCGTGGTGCCGGTGTGCTCGCGGAAGATCCGCGAGAAGTGACGCACGCTCAGGTGGAGGCGTGCGGCCAGGACGTCCGCCCCCAGGTCCTCGGTGAGGTGCTCGCCGATCCACCGGCACAGGTCGTCCAGCCGGTCGCCCGGCGCCGTCGGCAGCGCGAGCGGGGCACTGAACTGGCTCTGGCCACCGGCGCGTTTGACGTACATGACCATCGTCCGGGCGGTGGCGAGGGCGCGTTCGGGGCCGTGGTCCTCGGTGACCATGGCGAGTGCCATGTCCATCCCGGCGGCGATGCCGGCGCAGGTCCACAGCCGGCCCTCGCGGAGGAAGATCGGGTCCGGGTCGACGGTGACCGCCGGATGGTCGGCGGCGAGGCGCGCGGCCGTACGCCAGTGGGTCGTGGCGGTGCGGCCGTCCAGCAGGCCCGCCGCCGCCAGCAGGTGGGCTCCCGAGCAGACGGACCCCAGGCGGCGGACCCCCGGGGCCGCCCGGCGGAGCCAGTCGACGACCTCGTCGTCGAGCACCGGCTCCACCTCGCGGTCGTGCACGCGGACGGCGCCCGACACGAGCAGGGTGTCCACGTCGCCCGGCACCTCGTCCAACGTGAGGTCGGCCATCAGCCGGATTCCGGCGGCCGTGGTCACCGGCTCGCCGCGGGGCGTCGCGACGCGGACGGTGTAACCGGGGCGACCGCTGCCGGCGACCCGCGTCGCGACCGAGAACACCTCGGCCGGACCGGTCACGTTGAGCAGCTCGACGCCGGGGAAGGCCGCGACGACGACTCTGTGCGGTGGGGGCATGCGCCGATCATGTCGCGCCACCCCGGGGTCCGCAATGACCAGGTTCTGTCAGATCCGGCCATGCCCGCGGTGTTCCGCGGGCGCGGTCCGGGCCCCCGGGAACTTCCCGCGGCGCGTCACAGCGGCGGACGCCGGAAGAGCCCGGTGTTCAGCAGCGACACACCGAAGAGCGGGGAGTCCGGCGACCGGTGCCTCATGGGACGCAGCTCGACCTCGGCGAGGGCGGGGAAGAGACCGCGCAGGTCGTCGAGGGTGTAGGCCAGTCCGCCGGCCAGGCTGCGCGTACGGTAGAACTCCTCGTCGGGAAGTTTCGAGCCCGTAGCCCCCGACGCGAAGCACGCCAGCGCGAAGTGGCCGCCGGGGGCGAGCGCCCGTTCCAGCAGGGCCAGGTAGCTGACGCGGCGGTGCGGCGGCAGGTGGTGCAGGCAGCCGGAGTCGTAGATCAGGTCGTAGTGTCCGGCCGGCAGGTCGACGGTGAAGATGTCACCGCAGTGGAAGCGGACGTCCACGCCGGCCTCGCGGGCCCGCTCCTGGCCCCAGACCACCGCCGTACGGGACAGGTCGACCGCGTCCACCTCGAAGCCGTGCGCGGCGAGGAAGACGGCGTTGCGCCCCGGCCCGCAGCCCAGGTCCAGGGCCCGCCCGGGCGCGACGAGGCCGCGTTCCAGGTACGAGGCCAGGTTCTCGTCCGGCTTGTCGACGAAGAACGGGATGTCCCGGGCACGGTTGGCGTAGAACTCGTCCCACCAGTCACAGGATCCGTCCGTCCAGCGGTCCGTCTCCGCGGTGAACAGCCGGTCCAGCATGCGCAGGACGTCCTCCACGGTGCGGATGTCACGGGTCACTGCGGTTTCCTCCTCTCGGTCACGCCCTGCGAGCGGCGTGACGCGTCGGTGTCCCGCCGTCGCGGGCCCACGGGGCGCCTCCCGGCGGACAGGCCGGGAGACACCCGGAGGGCCCGTGCGCGGCGCGGACAGGTCAGTTCATCCGGATGACGAGCATGCCGTCGTGCCCCCGGTGGCCCACCGTCTGGAAGACCACGCCGTCGACCCGGTCGGAGCCGCCGACCAGCTCCAGCACCCGCTGGGTGGCGCGGACGGCGCCGTTCGCCGTCTCCGGGTTCCGGACCTCGCCGGACCGCACGACGTTGTCGAAGACGATGACGCTGCCGGAGCGCCCCAGCCGCAGACAGCTCTCGAAATAGGTGACGTTGTTGTGCTGGTCGGCGTCGACGAAGAAGAAGTCGAAGGGCTCGGCCTTCTCCTCCGCGAGCCGCGCCAGCTGCTCGGCCGCGTTGCCCACGCGGACCTCGACGCGGTCGTCGAGCCCCGCCGCCCTGAGGTTCTCCGCGGCGACCATCGCGTGCACCGGATTGTTCTCGATGGTCACCATGCGGCCGCCCGGCGGCAGCGCCTTGGCCAGCCACAGGGCGCTGTAGCCGCCGAGGCTGCCCACCTCCAGGATCCGCCGGGCCCCGGTCATCCGAGCCAGCAGGCTGAGCTGCTTGCCCTGGAGGGCGGACACGTTGATGACGGGCAGGTCGGCCTGCTCGCTGACGTCCAGCGCGCGGGCCAGGTCGGGGTCGGGCGCGCACAGCACGCCGCTGAGAAAGGCTTCGGTCTCGGACCAGGTGTCGACAGTCATGACGGACGGTGCTCCTAAGCGGCGAGGGACGTCGGGCCGGGGGACGAGGCGTCCATCTGGTGGGCCCAGAAGTGCCGTGAGTACATGCGCCGCCAGACGCCCATCATGTGGGTGAGGGCCTCGATCTCCGGCGCGGTGAGGTCCGGGTGCCAGAAGTCGAAGAGCAGCACCGTGCGGCGCTCCCCGCCCTCGTTCCACACCTCGTGGTCGTAGGAGTCGTCGAAGACGAACGCCTTGCCCTCCTGCCAGGCGCGCGTCTCCGAGGCGACCCGGATGCGGGAACCCTCGGTCGCCACCAGGGAGAGGTGGCAGCGCAGGTGGGCGTTGCTGAAGCCGGAGTGCGGGCGGATGTGCGTACCGCCCATGATGGTGGAGAAGTACGTCATGCCGCTGTCGGTGGCGCCGTGGATGGCGGAGAGCGTCTTCAGCGTGCGGGGGAACGCGGAGACGTTCTTGGCGTACGGCCGGCCGATGCACGACAGGTACAGCGCGCGCCACTTGCCGTCCTCGGCGAGACCCGTCGGATGCGACACGGCGCTGTCGAGGTTGACGCCCAAAGCCTGGAGCTCTTCGAGGATCGCGGGGGCGGCGGCCTCCAGCTCGTCGAGCCAGGGGAAGTCGTCGCGGCTCCACCACGGCCGGGCGGTGAGACCGGGGAAGTAGATCTCCGGCGTCTGGAGGCCGCCCACCTCGGCGATCCGCCCCTCGGCGGTGATCTCCAGTCCCTCCCGGATGCGCTCGACCCGGGCCGGGTCGACCTTCCCCTGGGCGAGCCACCGGTCGAACTCCCGGGGGCCTTCGGTGATCCACAGTTCTTCCATGTTCCTCATTCCAATCCGGTCGACATGCCCGTCGACATGTCGGTCGAAGGCGGTCGTTGCGTGCGCGGAAGGGGGCTATGCGGTGCCGAGCAGGGACGTCAGCCGGTCCAGGGGCCGCCGCGCGGGCTCGGGAGCGGCGCCGGCGACGAAGCCGGTCATCGTCTGCCGCAGGGTCGTTCCCGCCGTCGGGTCCACCCGGTTGATGCAGTGGATGGTGCCCTCCTGGACGAGGACCAGTCGGTTCGGCTTCGGCACGATGGCCGTCAGGGCGTGCGGGGCCAGGCTCGCCTTCGCCTCGACGGCCTCCGTCGCGGACATGCCGGTCGTGTCGACGTCGATGGAGGCGGGGTCGGCGTCCAGGACGACCAGTTCGCCGGCCCAGGACGCCTTCCACTCCTCGTGGAGGAAGAAGACGAACTCGCCGAGCCGGCCGGAGGCGACGTCGTTGTGCCAGCCCAGCCGGCTGCCCGCGGGGTACTGCCAGAAGCTGAAGCCGACCGCGGACCAGTCCTGCCCGGGGACGCCGAACATGTCCTGGTGCGCGCCCAGTTCTCCGAGGATCGTGGCGAAGGCGGCGGGCTGCGCCGCGTCCTGCTCCCGCGAGTCGGCGGTCGGCGTCCCGGTGTCCTGCCGGAGCACGGCTCCCCGGGAGCGGAAGGCGTGCCCGTCCGTCTCCGGGTGGATGACGCTGGGGACCTCCTCGAACCGTCGGCGCCCCATCAGCGAGCGGATCTCCGCGAGCTGGTCCGGCGGCAGGAAGTCGTCGATGACCCGGTAGCGTGTGCCACTGGCGACGATGTTCATGAATGCGCAACCTTTCTCTGTGTGCGACGTGAGCGACGTCTGCGACGTGTGCGACGTACGAGTCGCGTGCGACGTGTGTGACGCGCGGGGCTCAGCGCTCTGCGCGCCGGCAGTCCGCGAGCGCCCGGGCCAGCCCGAGGACCGTGCGCGACGCGGGGGTCACGGCCACCGCGTCGGGGAGGAGGACGTCGAAGCGCTCTTCGAGCACCGTGAGCACCTCCAGCCAGGTCAGCGAGTCGAGACCGAGCTCCGCAGGCGACTTCAGGAGCGCGTCCGGGCCCGCCGTGCGCAGGCTCCGCAGCCGGTCCCGTACGACGTCGTCGACTCCGGCGTTCCCGGCGGCGGCGACGATCGCGTCGATCACCGCGTCCACCCCGTCCCGGGAGTCCGTCAGCGGGTGTGCGGTCATGTCGTCCTGATCCATTCCTTGAGAGCGGTACGGTCCAGCTTTCCGACGGCGGTACGCGGGAAGGCGTCGACGATCCTCAGCCGGGGCGCGACACCGGACGGGACGCTCGCGGACAGCGCGTCCTCCACGGCCTCGCGCGACGCCGGGCGCCCGGACACCACCGCGTACAGGTCCTCGAACTCCGCGTCGCCGGCCCGGGGGAGGACCACGAACTCGACCTCCTCCACGCCGTCCACCCCGCCGAGGGCGGCCCTGGCCGGCGAGACGTCCAGGAACTTCCCGTTGGCGCGTACGGCTCCGTGCCCGCGCCGCTCCACGAACCACACCTGGCCCGAGGGGTCCCGCTCGACCACGTCCCCGGTCCGCCACAGCAGCGCGTCGCGCACCGGCTCGTGTGCGTAACCCCAGACGGGAGTCGCCGTGCGCACGACCAGTTCGCCGCGGGAGCCCGGCTCGGGGCCGGCGATCGCGACGGAGGGGATCGGCTGTCCGAGCCCGCGGGACCCGAGGAGGATCCCCCCGGTCTCGCTCGACCCGTACCCGCGGGTGACCGGGACGCCGAAGCGGGTCGCGCAGGCGGCGTCCAGCTCGTCCGAGACGGAGCCGGCGCCGACGAGGACCGCCCGCGGCCGGGCGTCACCCGAGCGCCGGGTCTTCGTCAGCAGCCGCAGCAGGGCCGGGGTGACGGCCAGCGTCGTACTCCCGCCCCGGTCCCCGATCGCGGTCAGGTCCAGGTCGCGGGCCACCGCCGAGGCCGTCGTGAACGGACGGGCGTCGACCCGGCACCCGGACAGGAGCGCGGCCAGCGCCACCCCCGAACCGAAGGAGTGCGCCACCGGTACGGGGATCCGCACCGTGTCCGCGACGCCCAGCCCCAGCCCGTCGCGGTAGCCGACGTGCTCCGCGCGCAGGCTCTCGACACTGCGCCTCGCGAGCTTGGGCTCGCCCGTGGACCCGGACGTCTCGTGCAGCAGCCCGAGCCCGGCGGGGACGGGTACGGTCGCGGTGGCACGGCGCGCCACCGCGATCTCCCCGGTCCCCGTCGTCTCCCCGGCGGTTCCGGGAGTGACGGTGAAGGACGCGCCGTGCGCGGTGAACGTCCCCGGCTCGCGGGGCGTCACCCAGGCGGCGGCGCCGGTGTGCCAGCACGCGACCACGGCCGCCAGGAGCGTCTCCGGCGCGAGGCCGGAGAACACGAGCAGGTCGCCGTCCGTGACGCCAGCCTCGCCGAGCTGCTCGGCGTACCGCGTGATGCGGCGCGCGGTGGCCTCCGGGAGCGCCTCGCCGATCCGTCCTCCGGACGAGAGGACGGCTTCGGCCAGTGCGCGCCGGGCCTCAGACACCGGACCCGCCCGGCGTCGAGGCACGGATCAGCCGGTCCATGCCGATGATCGGAAGGGTCGTCAGGACGCCGCCCACCACACCGATCCACAGGCAGGGCACGATGCCGATCTGCGAGCCGAGCCAGCCGGCCAGGATCGCCGCCACGGGCATGCTTCCCCACACCACGAAGCGGATCGAAGCGGTCATCCGGGCCAGCATGTTCTTGGGACAGACCCGCTGCCGCACGCTCACCTGCGCGATGTTGAAGGTCACCGCGCCCCAGGTCATGCCGAACTGGCCGAGGACGAGCAGGGCGACCGGCAGCGCGAAGGCGGACCCGCCCAGGGACCCGGCCACGGGGAAGGCCACCATGGAGACGCCCGCGAGGACGAGCCCGACCGCCATGACCCTGCCCGCCTCGAAGCGGGCACGGACCTTCGGCAGCGTGAACGAGGCCACCAGGCCGCCGAGCGTGCCCACGCCCAGGACGACCCCCATGACCGTCGAACCGAGCCCCAGCGTCCGCAGGACGAGCAGCGGCGTCAGCGTCATGGTGAGGGTGGCGAAGAAGTTCGAGACGCCCACCGTGACGCACAGCCGCCGCAGCACCGGGGTGCCCACGACGAACCGGACACCGTCCAGGATGTCCCGCGCCAGCCGGGAGTCCCCGCCCGCCTTCGCGCGGCGGGACGGCTCGGAGTCCCGGACCGTCGCCAGGAGGCCGGCGCACACCACGTACGCCACCGCGTCGACGGCGATCACCACCGGCGCGCTCACCGCCTTGAGGAGGAACCCCGCGGCGGCCGGCCCGCCGGCCGCGGAGATCTGGGCCGACGACTCCAGCCGCGCGTTGGCCCGTTCGATGTCCCTGTCGGGGACGATGAACGGCACGTACGACTGGTACGCGACGTCGAAGAAGACCGAGGCGACGCCGACGACCACCGCGACCGCGTACAGCCACCCCAGCGACAACTGGTCGAAGATCCACAGCAGGGGGATGCCGGCGAGCACGACGGCCCGCACGACGGCCGCACCGATCATGGTGGTCCGCTTGGACCAGCGGTCCACCCACGCACCGGCCGGGAGGCCGATCAGCAGGTAGCACACGGTAAGGGCGGCGGTCAGGTACCCGACCTCCGTCGCTCCGGCGTGCAGCGTCTCGATCGCGACGACGGGCAGGGCCACCATTCCGAAGCGCTGGCCCGCCTGCGACACGGTCTGCGCGGTCCAGAACCGCAGGAACCGGCCGCCGCTCACGCCCGACGCGGTGGACTCGGACTCGGACTCGGACTCGGGGTCGGAAACGGATTCGGAGACGGAGACGCTCATCAGGCCGCCACCCCGCTCGTGACGGGCTGCTCGATGAACCGCGAGCCGCTCAGTTCGAGTCCGGAGGACCGGACGAGCCCCCGCACGTGGTCGAGGGTGACGACGAAACGGTCCTTCCCGTAGAT
Organism: Streptomyces sp. NPDC003327; assembly: GCF_053589515.1. Taxonomy (NCBI): domain Bacteria; kingdom Bacillati; phylum Actinomycetota; class Actinomycetes; order Kitasatosporales; family Streptomycetaceae; genus Streptomyces; species Streptomyces sp. NPDC003327. The sequence goes on from NZ_JBSFSA010000036.1 coordinate 53,092, forward strand.
CAGATAGCGCTTCTGGTCCGCGGCGCTGGAGAAGTTGACGGTCATCACGTTGGCACCGGCGTCCAGGCCGCGCGACTGACCGCCGCTGCCCACCCGCTCCAGAGCGCTGACCGACGGGATCAGCAACTGCGGGTAGCGCAGCCGGAGCAGGGCGATGACGTTGAGCGCCAGCTCGTTGTCCCCGATCGGCGCGATGCTCATCGGCGTGTTCGGCGCCGGGATGAAGGGACTCACGCTGCACATGTCCACACCGAGCTCACCCGCGAGCTCGATGTCGTCGACGATGCTGTCCAGCGACTGCCCCGGCAGGCTGGAGATCAGCCCCGTGCCGACCTTGAAGCCGACCTCCTGGAGGTCCCGCATGCACCGCAGCCGCGATGCGAGGGTCTCGTGCCGCAGGCTGAGGTGGAGGTCGGGATCGCTCGTCTCGTGCTTGAGGATGTAGCTCGTCCCGCCCACCGCCCGCAGCCGCTCGTACTGGGCGCGCTTGAGGTTGCCGACGTTCAGCAGGATCTCGACCCGGTCGTCGTACAGCCGCCGGATCCGGGGGATCACCTCCTCCAGGAGCGGCATCAGCGCGGGGGTCTCGCCGCCCTGGAGCAGGATGACGTCGATCCCGTTGTCCCGGATCAGCCCGGCCAGTTCGACGATCTTGTCCGCGGCCAGGAAGTAGGTGTCGTTCTCGCGTACGTTGTCCCGGCGCATCGGGCAGTAGTCGCAGTTCACCCGGCAGACGTTGGTCAGCTCGATGACACCGCGCAGCACGACGGCCGCACCGAAGTGCTCGTCGCGCGCCCGACGGCTCTCCGCGAACAGCCGCTCCTGCTCGGGACCGCGTGCCAACAGCAGACGGCGCATTTCCTCACGGCTCAGCAAGACGTTCCTTCTTCCTCACGAATCTCGGACCCGCGCATCTCGGGCTCACGCATCTGGGGCTCACGCATCTCAAGCTCACGAATCTCGGGCTCACGCATCTCGGGCACTGCCATGTCGACGACCATCTGCGCCATGCGGCCGGGGTCGGCGTCCGCCGCCGCGTACGTGGCCGCCGCGTCGACCAGGGACGGACGGAAATCCACGGAGCGGGACGCGTCGTTGACCGTCACCCGCACCCGGCCGTGGTCCACCAGCCGGTCACTGAGGAAGAGGCGCAGCCGCGAGCAGCCGGACGCCCGCACGACCAGGTGCGTACGGTCCACCGCGCGGGCGTCCACGGTCGCCGTGCGCCCGGGGTGGAGGTCGTCCATCTCCACCCAGTGGGCCCGGGCGTGCGCCCGCTCGCGGGCACGGTGCCGGACCCGGCCGGGCCACGGCGTCCTCCTCGCGGCACCGAAGCACCGCACGATCTCGTCGAACTGCGGATTTCCCGGCTCGATGCCCATCGTGCTCAGCTTGTGCTCGCCGTCCGGCACTTCGACGAACGCGATGCCCCGATGACCCCGGCCCCTCAGCTGCGTCACCGCGTCACGGGCGAGGACGAGGGGGATCTGCCGGTCCCGGACCCCGTGCACCACCGCGAGCGGCACGCCCAGGGCGTTGGGCAGCAGCTCCCGCATCGTGGTGTCGGGGCCGAACATCTCCCAGATCGACGGCGCGCCGTTGACGGACGCCGCCATGGCGAGGCCGTCCCAGCGGCGCGACGCCATGCCCCACGTCGCGATGCCGCCCATCGATGCCCCCACCACGGCGCAGCGGTTCACGTCGACGGCCAGGTGTTCCCGGGCCCAGCGCAGGGCCCGCACCGGGAAGTCGCCCGGCTCCGTCGTCCACCGGGCCTCCTTGAACCGGCTGCCGAAGAGTCCGGCCACGTCGAAGTTGCTGCTCGTCCCGACGGGCCGCAGCGCGGTCGGGCACAGCAGGACCGCGCCGCAGGCGTCGGCGAGCGCCCGGAGCTGGTCCCGGAGCACCGCCCCGGAGCTCCCGACGCCGTGCAGGCCCACGATCAGGCCCGGGGGGCGCCCGTCGGGGCGCTCGGGTACGTACAGTTCGGCCTCGGTCGGCCGCCCCCAGCCGTCCACCAGCCGCACGGTCTCCGACCGGGCGGCCTCGGCCGCGTCGGCCGTCGAGAACAGCAGGCGTTCGAGCCGTCGGGCGTCGAGTCCGCGTCGTCGGAACAGCTCCGCCGCCGCCTCGGGACCCTCGTCCAGGCAGACGCGCCGCGCCGCGTGTGCTCCGATCACGGCGTCCTCCGCTCCGTCGCGGCCGGGTGGACCGGCACGGCCGCGGGTCCGGCGCCCGCGAAGGACACCGTGCCCAGGGTGACGGGGGTACGGCTCAGCCGCCGCGCCCCCAGGCCCGCCATGGCCAGGGCGGCCGGGATGTCCGCCGCCTCGACCAGCACCTCGACGGCGGTCGCGCCGGCCGACACCGCGGCCTCCCGGACGGCGGCCGGCAACGCGCCGAGGTCGGCCGTCGAACGGCACGGGTTGCCGCTCAGGACGAGCCGCGAGCGGTCGAGGACCCAGGCGATCCGGGTGCCGCCCGCGGGACCGCGCGGGACGCCGAGCAGTTCCCGGACCATGGGCGCCGCTCCGTCCGCGCCCGGGACGACGAGCGTGCCGGAGGTGCGCGGGGGCGTCCCCGGCGGGCGCTGGGCGTCGGAGCCGTACGGCAGCCGGACGAGGTAGCGGTGCAGGAGGGGGCCGCTGGGGCGCAGCCGCAGCCTGGTGGCCAGCCGAGCCTCGGGCTTGTTCGGCTCGACCCAGGCGGCGACGCCGTCGTACCCGGCCTCCCCGGCCCAGTCCCGGAGGGCGAACGCCACGCCGAGCGCGGCCCCCGACCCCCGGAACGCGTCGTCGACGAAGACGCCCTTGAGCAGCAGGTGCCGGTGCCACCGCATGGCGCGGTGCACCGCCGCCGCCGTCCCGTCCGGGGTGAACAGGCCCATCCAGCAGTAGTCCGCCTCGGCCGCCAGTTCCCGGCGGACGACGTCGGCGTCGACGTCCTCGAACGGGCAGAGCCGCAGAGCGGCCTCGATCTCTCCGGCACGGAGGCGGCGCGCCGTCAGCCCTGCCCAGGGCTGTGCCGTCCGTCCCGGCGCGACCTCAGTTCCCGCAGCCACGGTCACCGACTCCTCCCACCGAGGCCAGCGCCAGGTACGTGGTCCCCGGGGGCGCGACCGTGGGCATCGCCTCGGTCCTCGCCATCTTGCGCGCGGCGGCGCGGCCGGCCATCAGGTTCATCATGAGCTGGGGCGTGATGAACCGGGAATCCAGGTCCTGGACGATCCAGTTGAACACGTCGAGGTCGAAGGGGTAGAAGACGGGATACAGCAATTTCTCGTCCGTCGTGCCGAGTTGACGTGCGAGGGCCGTCTCGGGCAGCACCCGGTAGCCGACGTGCATCACGAGTTCGTCGTCGCGGAGGTTCTCGTTGATGAATCGGGCACTGTTCCGGACCGACTCCCTGTTCTCGCCGGGACCGCCGAACACGACGTTCACCTTCACCGGAAGGTCGTTCGCGCGGCTGCGTTCCAGGAAGCGGGCGACGTGCCGACGGGAGAAGGACTTTCCCAGATTGCGCATCATGGTGTCGTCGAGGCTGTCGGGCGACACCACGACGGCTTCCACTCCGCTGCCTCGCAGCAGGGCGCCGAATTCGTCGTCGAAGGGCTTCGGCGTGAAGTACGCCGACCAGGTCAGGCCGTCCAGGGACAGGTCCTTGACGAGCCGGACGACCTCTTTCGCGAACCGCAGTTCGCTGTTGAAGATGCCGTCCGTGAAGAAGATGCGCCGGAATCCCGCACGGTGAATGCCGCGGATCTCGTCCGCCAGGACGTCCAGCGGCTTGAGGTCTCCGGCGTTGTCCCCCTCGATGTACGCGTACGGGCAGTACCCGCAGGTCTGGTAACAGGTCTTCCGCCGGGTCTCCACGCCGATCATCGCCTGGTGCGCGTTCGTGTACGCGGCCATCAGCGAGGCCGGGTGGTGCAGGGTGTCGGTGAGGAAACCGCAGTGCCGCCTCCCCTGGAGGACGTCCCCTCTCCCCTTGAAGGACCGGGGGTCCGCCGCGACGTCCAGCATGACCTGCTCACCCGGGCCGACGACTCCGACGTCGAGCCCGAGCCTGCCGACGAGCGTCCCGCCGAACAGGCTGAATCCGGGCCCGCCGCCGACCAGCACCGGGTCGAGCCCCCGTCGGTCGAGGTCGGCCCGCACGCGCCGCGCGAAGGAGACGTACTCGTCGACATGAGTGCTGCAGGTGATGTCGATGGGGTCGATGTTCCGGATGGTGAACCCGATGACGTCCCAGTCGTGGCCGAGCCAGTCGAGGTCGGTGAGACCGGCCGGCTCGGCGACGAAATCCATGAGTCGCGTGACGTGGCCCGCGCGGTCCAGGGCGTCCTGGACGCACCGGACGCCGATGGGGAATATGGGTTGATTCCCGTCCATGGGAAGACTGGCCAGGTTGACCAGCAGCACGCGTGACATACAAAACCTCTTCACCCAGAGATCAAGACCGGGGGCGCAAGGAGCGACGAGGGCTCTTGCGCCCCGGCCACAGGGGCGAGCGGCGGCTCAGTTCTTACGGGGAATCACACAGCCGCGGCCCGCCGGGATTTCGGATTCAGCCACAGGACGGCGAGGACATCGTGATGAGGAAGTCCGAGTCGACCAGGTCGAAGAGGAGCTCGCAGGCACGGTCGAAACGCTCGGCGTCGACGAGCATGAGCGACTCCATGGACTCCTTCTCGATGACGATGCCGGCGTCGGCGAGCGTCTTGCGGGGCTTGTCCTTCAGGGCCGCGGCGAACGACTCGTCGGAACCGAGACGCGCCACGAGGGCCTCCAGGGTCTGCGCGGCCTTCTCGGCCTCGGCGACCTGCTGGGCGGTGAACGAGGTGACGGCGGTCTGCGACATTCCATTGCTCCTTATCGACATGCTTCAACAGCCGGATATCGGCCGGGTGCCCCCGCGTTGTTCGCACCGCGGGGCCGTCCCTTTCGATGCCTCGATCCTCGCTGACCGGGAAAGGCCGGACCAGAGAAACGGCGTGGCACATTCCGCCCCTGACCGGATCATGCCTCGGCCCGGAAACGGCTTCGTGCGCTGTGGTGGGGTTCCGGGGCGACGGCTCTCGGGGGGGCGTCCCCACCGCCCTGCCGCCGGACACCCGAGCGTCGTCGCGGACCACATCTGTCCGCATCGGCGCGTAGCGTCCCTTCCATGGCCTCCACCCAGAACCTCCCGGTCCTCGGTCCCCGCGCCCTCAACCGCGCCACGCTCGACCGGCAGCTGCTCCTGCGCCCCGCCGCCCTCACGGCCGAGGAGGCCGTCGCCCACCTCGTCGGCCTCCAGGCGCAGAACACCAAGCCCCCGTACTACTCCCTCGCCGCCCGCCTCGACGGGTTCCGGCCCGAGGAGCTGTCCGGGCTCATGGAGTCACGGCGGGTCGTGCGCCTCGTGTCGCTGCGGTCCACCGTGCACACCCACACCGCCCGCGACGCCGACGCCCTGCGCCGGCTCATCCAGGCCGGGGCCGTCGACCGGGAGCTGCGCATGTTCCGCAAGGGGCTCGACGGCGTCGACCTCGACCGGCTCGCCGACCTCGCGACCGCGTACGTCGAGGAGCGGCCCCGCACCCCCAAGGAGCTGCGCGAGCACCTGCTGCGCACGTGGCCGGACGCCGACCCGCAGGCGCTCACCGTCGCCGCCCGCTGCCTCCTGGTGCTCGTGCAGGTGACCCCGCGCGGCCTGTGGGGGCGCAGCGGGCAGGTCGCGCTCACCACGACGGGCGTCTGGCTGCCGGACGAGGCCCGGGAGGCCGTGGACCTCGACGAGACCGTGCTGCGGTACCTCCGCGCGTTCGGGCCCGCCTCCGTCAAGGACATGCAGACCTGGTGCGGCCTCACCCGCCTGCGCCCCGCGTTCGAGCGGCTGCGGCCCCGGCTCCTGGTCTTCCGGGACGCGTACGGCACCGAGCTCTACGACCTGCCGGACGCGCCCCGCCCCGACGAGGACACCCCGGCGCCGCCCCGGTTCCTGCCCGAGTTCGACAACCTGCTCCTCTCGCACGCCGACCGCACCCGCGTCGTCCCCGCCGAGCACCGGGGCCGCACCTGGACCGGCAACCAGGCGCACCGCACGTTCCTCCTCGACGGCTTCCTCGCCGGCGTCTGGCACCTCGACGAGGCGAAGGACCGCACGACGCTCACCGTCGCACCGTTCGCGCCCGTGACCCGGGCCCAGCGCGCCGCGCTCACCGCCGAGGCCGAGCGGACCCTGCGCCTGACGACGCCTCCCGGCACCCCTTACGACATCGTCCACGCGGAGGCGTGAACCGGCTGCCGAATCCCCCCGGCGGCCCGCCCCCCCCGCGACCCCCCGGCGGCCCGCCCGCTACGGCAGCGCCCCCGCCCGGCGGGCCGCCACCACCGCCTCCAGGCGGGTGTGGGCGCCCAGCTTCCGCATCGCCGAGCGCAGGTACCCCTTCACCGTCTCCGGCCGCAGCCCGAGCCGGCGCGCCGCCGCCGCGTTCGTCGCGCCCGACGCGACGGCCGCGAGGACGTCCCGCTCGCGCGGGGTCAGGGCGGGACCCGTCGCCACGGCGGTCGTGCCCGAGGCCGACTCCAGGCGCCCGCACACCGCGAGCAGCCGCTCCCGCAGCTCCGGGTCCCGCACCTGCGGGGCCAGGGCCCGCAGTTCGCCGTACGCCTCGCGCACCTCCTCCCAGGACGGCCCCGTGGGCGGCGGCGCGAGGAGCCGCCGCACCTCGTCCTGGACGGCCAGGGCCTGTTCGACGTCCCGCGCCGCCGCCACCGCCGCGTCGAGGACCCGCTCGCCGAGCGGCACGGCGTCGCGCAGGGCCCCGTACAGCACGCCCCGCACCGTGCGCCGGACGACCACGGGTACGGCGACCACCGAGCGCAGCCCCTCCGCGGAGACCGGGCCGTCGTACTCGTGCGTGATGTGCCGCGCCGACGGGTAGTCCGTCACCGCGCACGGCCGCGCCAGGGCCAGGCACTTCCCGCCGAGCCCGTACCCCGTCGACACGGTGAGGCCGTGCAGCGCGGGCGTCACCGCCCCGATCGGCTCGGCGATCCGCAGGCCGCCGCCCTCCTGGAGCAGCCCGCCGAAGACCACGGGCAGCCCGCTGCCGCGGCGCAGCCGCGACAGCGCCGCCCGCAGCTCGACCGTTTCCCTCTGCTCGGGCACGGGACCACCCCTTCACCCCCGAACGGGGGTAGTGAGACCTGGGTCACCGATTACACGATGTCCTGGCACGGTCCCGCAACGAGGAGGAGAGCATGACGGCAACGCGCGCGACGGACGCCACGGAGAGGTTCCGCACCGCCCGGGACTTCCTGCTCCTCCACCGCGAGGACTACGCGACGGCGTACGGGGGCTTCACCTGGCCCCGTCCCGAGCGGTTCAACTGGGCACTCGAATGGTTCGACGTCATCGCCGAGGGCAACGACCGGACCGCCCTCCACATCGTCGAGGAGGACGGCTCCGAGGCGAAGGTGACCTTCGCCGAGATGTCCGCCCGCTCCCACCGCGTCGCGAACTGGCTGCGCGCCCGGGGCGTCCGCGCCGGCGACCGGATCATCGTGATGCTCGGCAACCAGACCGAGCTGTGGGAGACGATGCTCGCCGCGATGAAGCTGCGAGCCGTCGTCATCCCCGCCACGCCCCTCCTCGGCCCGGCCGACCTGCGCGACCGCGTCGAGCGCGGCCGCGCCCGCCATGTGATCGCGCGCGCCGAGGACACCGCCAAGTTCGACGACGTCCCCGGCGACTACACGCGCATCGCCGTCGGCGGCGACGGGACGCCCCCCGTCGGCGGCGACGGGGTGCCCTGGCTGGCGTACGAGCACGCCGCCCGCGCGTCGGCGGAGTTCGAGCCCGACGGGCCCACCCTCGCCGACGACCCCCTGATGCTCTACTTCACCTCCGGCACCACCGCCCGCCCCAAGCTCGTCGAGCACACCCACACCTCCTACCCGGTGGGCCATCTCGCGACGATGTACTGGATCGGTCTCAAGCCCGGGGACGTGCACCTCAACATCTCCTCGCCGGGCTGGGCCAAGCACGCCTGGTCGAACCTCTTCGCCCCCTGGAACGCCGAGGCGACCGTCTTCATCCACAACTACACGCGCTTCGACGCGACCCGGCTGATGGACGAGATGGAGCGCCACGGCGTCACCAGCTTCTGCGCCCCGCCCACCGTCTGGCGGATGCTGATCCAGGCCGACCTGGGGCAGCTGAAGACCCCGCCGCGGGAGGTCGTGGCCGCGGGGGAGCCCCTCAACCCCGAGGTCATCGAGTCGGTGCGGCGCGCCTGGGGCGTCACGATCCGGGACGGCTTCGGGCAGACGGAGACCGCCGTCCAGGTCTCCAACAGCCCCGGCCAGCGGCTCAAGGAGGGCTCCATGGGCCGTCCGAGCCCCGGCTTCCGGGTGACGCTCGTGGACCCGGTGACCGGCCGGCCGGACGTCGACGAGGGCGAGATCTGCCTCGACCTCACCGCCCGTCCGGTGGGCCTGATGACCGGCTACCACGGTGACCCGGAGAAGACGGCGGAGGCGATGGCCGACGGTTACTACCGGACCGGCGACATCGGCTCCCGGGACGAACACGGATACATCACGTATATCGGACGGAGTGACGACGTTTTCAAGGCCTCCGACTACAAGATCAGCCCGTTCGAGCTGGAGAGCGCGCTCCTGGAGCACGAAGCCGTCGCCGAGGCGGCCGTCGTCCCCGCCCCCGACCCGGTGCGGCTCGCCGTCCCCAAGGCGTACGTCGTCCTCGCGGACGGCTGGGAGCCGGGCCCCGAAACCGCGAAGGCGCTCTTCGCCCACTCGCGCGCGGTCCTCGCCCCGTACAAGCGCGTCCGGCGCATCGAGTTCGCCGACCTGCCCAAGACCGTCTCCGGCAAGATCCGCCGCGTCGAGCTGCGCCGGCTGACCGCCGAGGGCACCGGCCACGAGTACGCCGAGGGGGACCTCGCGTGAACCTCTCCTACGACCACGGGGTCTCCGTCACCGCCCTCCTCGGCGACACCATCGGCGCCAACCTCGACCGGGCCGTCGCCGCCTGGCCCGACCGCGAGGCCCTCGTCGACGTGCCCACCGGCCGCCGCTGGACCTACGCCCGCTTCGGCGCCGACGTCGACCGGCTGGCCGGGGCCCTGCTGGGCAGCGGGGTGCGCAAGGGGGACCGGGTCGGCATCTGGGCCGTGAACTGCGCGGAATGGGTCCTCGTCCAGTACGCCACCGCCCGCATCGGCGCGATCATGGTCACCGTCAACCCGGCCTACCGCGCCCACGAGGTGGCGTACGTGCTCCAACAGGCCGGGATCTCGCTCCTGTTCGCCTCGCTCACCCACAGGACGAGCGACTACCGCGCCATGGTCGACGCCGTCCGCCCGGAGTGCCCGGCGCTGCGGGAGGCGGTGTACTTCGGCGACGCGACCTGGGAGGAGTTCCTCACCCGGACCGCCCCCGAAGGAGTGCGGCCGGAGCCGCTCTCCTGCGACGAGCCCGTCAACATCCAGTACACCTCGGGGACCACGGGCTTCCCCAAAGGCGCCACGCTCTCCCACCACAACATCCTCAACAACGGTTACTTCGTCGGCGAGATGATCGCGTACGACGAGCGGGACCGCATCTGTCTGCCCGTCCCCTTCTACCACTGCTTCGGCATGGTCATGGGCAACCTCGCGGCCACCTCGCACGGCGCCTGCGTGGTGATCCCGGCGCCCTCCTTCGACCCGGCGGCCACCCTCCGCGCGGTGGAGCAGGAGCGCTGCACCTCCCTCTACGGCGTACCGACCATGTTCATCGCGGAGTTGAACCTCCCCGACTTCGCCTCGTACGACCTCTCCACGCTGCGCACCGGGATCATGGCGGGCTCGCCGTGCCCCGTCGAGGTGATGAAGCGGGTCGTCGCCGAGATGAACATGGCGGAGGTGTCGATCTGTTACGGCATGACGGAGACCTCGCCCGTCTCCACCCAGACCCGCCGCGACGACGACCTGGAGCGGCGGACCGGCACCGTCGGCCGGGTCCTGCCGCACGTCGAGGTGAAGATCGTCGACCCGGTGACGGGCCTCACGGTGGAGCGCGGCACCGCGGGCGAACTCCGCACCCGCGGCTACGGCGTCATGCTCGGCTACTGGGACGAGCCGGCGAAGACCGCGGAGGCCGTTGACGCCGGACGCTGGATGCACACCGGCGACCTCGCCGTGATGCGGGAGGACGGCTACGTCCGGATCGTCGGCCGCATCAAGGACATGATCATCCGGGGCGGCGAGAACGTGTACCCGCGCGAGATCGAGGAGTTCCTGTACGGGCACGCCAAGATCGCCGACGTCCAGGTCGTCGGCGTGCCCGACGCGCGGTACGGCGAGGAGATCCTGGCCTGTGTGATCCCCCGCGACCCGGCCGACCCGCCGACCCTGGAGGAACTCACCGCCTTCTGCCGGGACCGCCTCGCCCACTACAAGATCCCGCGCCGGATCGAGGTCCTCGACGAGTTCCCGATGACCGTCAGCGGGAAGGTGCGGAAGGTGGAACTGCGGCAGCGGTACGCGGAGGAACCCCACTGAGCACGCCGGCCGGGCGCACCTCGCGGCGCATGCAGACCCGCGGCCAGAGGGCCAGTCCGTGGGCCGCCTCGGCTCGGCTGATCTCCCTGAGCCCCTCCGTCAGCGCCGGATCCCCCTCCGTCAGCGGGCGGAAGCCGAGCCGCGCGTAGTACGGGGCGTTCCACGGCACCTCGGTGAAGGTCGTCAGGGTCAGGGCCGCCAGGCCCTGCTCCCCGGCGGCCGCCGCCAGGTGCTCGATCAGCGCCCGGCCGATGCCCTGCCGGGCACAGCGGGGATGTACCGACACCTGCTCGATGTGGGCGGCGCCGTCGACCGTGTCGGCGAGGAGGTACGCGACGGGCCGGTCGGCCGCGTCTGCCGCCACCCACGCGCGGCCCGCGCGCCGGTAGCCTTCCAGTACGTCCAGGGGCAGGGGGTCGTCGTCGGCGATCGCCGCCATGCCGAGGGAACGGAACGGCTCGCCCGCCGCCCGTTCGATGTCCTGGAGCAGCGGTAGTTCGGCCGGAGCGGCCGCTCTGATGCGCATACGCCAGTATGGCGCGGCCTCAGCCTCCCGCGCCGCCCGCCGCCGGACCCCGCCGCGTGGACGGCCGGTTCGCGCCCGCCTCCCGGGGGCGGTCGAGCAGCCCGCCGTCGCGCGAGAAGCGGGGCAGGAACAGGGCCAGCGCCGGATCCCCGTACAGCGCGACGTACAACTGGACGAGCCGGCCGTCGGTCACCTCCCCGCGGTGCGCGGGGAGCGGGTGCCGCTCGCGCAGCGAGGCGAGCAGGCGCCGGGCCGTCCGCGTGGCGGGCGGTACCCGCAGCAGCGCGAGGGCGCCGACGGCGGGCGGGACGCCGACGGCGAGGGCGGCGGCGTCGGGGCCGTACGCCAGGAGCCCCGTGGCCACCGTGAGCGGGACGCAGCCGAGCAGGACGCGCGCGATCCGCCGCCGGCCGGGTGGCCGCAGGAGCCCGGCCCTGCCCAGTTCGTCGGCGAGCGCGTCGACCGCGCGCCGTGCCTCGGGGCGCTGCGCCAGCACCCCCAGGTCGAGGGCGCGGTGCAGGGCCCGGTGCACCCCGAGCTGGACGGGGTCGAGGATGCGGCCGGGCCCGCCATTGGCCCGAATCGTACGTTTGCGGCCCGCGGCGACCGCCCCGCGCTGGTGCAGTGCCACGAGCGCGACCGTGACGGCGGCCCTGCGGCCGCCGCGCAGCAGCGCGAGCGCCTGCGCGGACGGCACGGCGTCCGCGGGCCGCGGCCCCTCCTCCTCGCTGTGGCTTCGCCCGGCCCGCCGGACCCACAACAGCGCGGTGGCGAGCAGCAGTTCGCCACCGGCCACCCCCAAGCACCACCACGTCCCCGTCGGCATGACGCCCACCCCCGAGGTTGTTCTGCCCGGATGGACGTGATCGTCACGCGTGAATGGCCGGATCCGTTCCGTGGGTACGCCCCCGGCTCCGCCGGACGGGTCGCGGTACGGGGTCAGGCGCCGCCCGCCGCGAGCTCGTCGGCCGCGTGGTTGACCGGCTGCGGCGTGCCGGTCAGGTCCAGGACGAAGAGCGGGAGCCCTATCTCGACGGCCCGCGCGCGGGCCTCCGGGGTGTAGCCGGCGAGGGAGAAGTACACGCTCACGGCCGAGGTGCTCAGCCCGTTGAGCCAGAGGCACTCGACGGCCCGCAGCCCGGTCGGACGGGTGCTCGGGTCGACCTGGGCGACGAGCCCGGGTGCCCGGAGGTCCACCCCGGAGGCGGGCCGCTCCTCCGGCTGGACGATGTCCCGGAAGCCGAGCCACCGGAGGTAGCCCGCGGCGGCGGCGGCCGCGTCCCGCGCGGTCCTGATCGTCACGGGCCGGAACGCACCGCGCAGGGGGGCCGGGCGGGGCGCCGTGGGCGGAAACGGAATGTGGGCCGGGTAGCGCTCGGCGAAGGCCCGGGGGGCGGGCGGGCCGGGCCGGTCCTTGCCGGAGCCGGGCCTCTCCTTCCCCGGGCCGGGCCCGAACCAGTCCGAACCGGAACCGCGCGGGGGCCGTGTGGGCGGCCGCCCGTCCCCGGGGTGCGGGGCGGTCGCGCGGGGCGCGGAGCCCGTACCGGTCTCGTCGCTCCCCGGGCTGCCGGGGAGGCGCGGCCCGGGAGCGGCTTCGGCGGCCGGGCCGTCGGTGCGGACGCCGTCGCCGGACGCGGACCCGCTCGTACCGGCCGGGGGAGCGGCCGGGGGAGCGGCGGGGTCGGGGGCGACGGCGCCGGGACGGCCCGCACCGCCCTCCCCGCGTCCGTCGCGCCCGGCCGCCGGAGTCTCGGCCACCCGGTCCGGAAGGCCGCCGACGGGGAACCCGTCGTCGGGGAGCCCGCCCTGCCGGAGGCCGCCGCCCGGCACCGCGGCCTCGGGCGGGCGCACCGGGAGGCGCAGGACCGTGCCGCACGGGCAGCCGAGCTCCGGGTGGGGCCAGTCGTCCTCGCGGCCGCAGGCGCCGCAGCGGACCGTGACCCACTCGTCGGTCCAGTTCCGGTGGGTGATCGGCTCCGCCGTCGCGCCCGCGACCACCGGTGGTCTCACCGGGCTTCCGCACGCGCAGGGAAAGGCGGGCGCCGCGTAACCCTGCGTCCGCTGGCATTCCGGGCAGCGCACCGGTACCGACTCAGCCACACCAACCCCCTCGCGTTCCGCTCCATCGTCCACCCATCGCGCGCCCAGGGGAGGGTGTTCGGCCACTTCCGCGATTCCGGGGGGCGGACGTCCCTTGACGCTTCTCCGCCGACCGACCTACATTGCTTCCGTATAGCAGAACAGTACTTCCGCATTACGGAAACAAGCGGTCGAGACTCCCGGACGGGGGAGCCCGCTTGGATCCGCCCGGCCGAAGCAGGAGCACTCCCATGCCTCGTATGACCGCCGCCGCAGCGGCCGTTGAGATCCTCAAGCGCGAAGGCGTCACCAACGCGTTCGGCGTGCCCGGCGCGGCGATCAACCCCTTCTACCGCGAGCTCAAGAACGTCGGCGGCATCAGCCACACGCTGGCCCGCCACGTCGAGGGCGCGTCCCACATGGCCGAGGGCTACACCCGCGCCAAGGCCGGCAACATCGGTGTCTGCATCGGTACCTCCGGCCCCGCCGGCACCGACATGATCACCGGCCTGTACTCGGCGATCGCCGACTCGATCCCGATCCTCTGCATCACCGGCCAGGCGCCGACCTCGAAGCTCCACAAGGAGGACTTCCAGGCCGTCGACATCGCCAGCATCGCCAAGCCGGTCACCAAGGCCGCGACGACCGTCCTGGAGCCGGCGCAGGTCCCCGGCGTCTTCCAGCAGGCCTTCCACCTGATGCGCTCCGGCCGTCCCGGCCCGGTCCTCATCGACCTGCCGCTCGACGTCCAGCTGGCCGAGATCGACTTCGACCCGGAGACGTACGAGCCGCTCCCGGTCTACAAGCCGGCCGCGACCCGCGCCCAGGCCGAGAAGGCGCTGAGCTTCCTCCTGGAGTCCCAGCGCCCGCTGATCGTCGCCGGCGGCGGCATCATCAACGCCGACGCCTCCGACCTGCTCGTCGAGTTCGCCGAGCTCACCGGCGTCCCGGTCATCTCCACCCTGATGGGCTGGGGCACCATCCCGGACGACCACGAGCTGGCCGCCGGCATGGTCGGCGTCCAGACCGCGCACCGCTACGGCAACGCGACCTTCCTGGAGTCGGACTTCGTCCTCGGCATCGGCAACCGCTGGGCCAACCGCCACACCGGCTACAACATGGACGCCTACACCAAGGGCCGCAAGTTCGTCCACGTCGACGTCGAGCCCACCCAGATCGGCAAGATCTTCGCGCCGGACTACGGCATCGCCTCCGACGCCAAGGCCGCCCTGGAACTCTTCGTCGAGATCGCGAAGGAGTGGAAGGCCGCGGGCACGCTGCCGGACTTCTCCGCCTGGGCCGCCTCCGCGCAGGAGCGCAAGGCCACCCTCCAGCGCCGCACGCACTTCGACGCCATCCCGATGAAGCCGCAGCGCGTCTACGAGGAGATGAACAAGGCCTTCGGCCCGGAGACCCGGTACGTCACCACCATCGGCCTCTCCCAGATCGCGGCCGCGCAGTTCCTGCACGTCTACAAGCCGCGCCACTGGATCAACTGCGGCCAGGCGGGCCCGCTCGGCTGGACGATCCCGGCCGCGATCGGCGTCGCCACCGCCGACCCGGAGACCCCGGTCGTCGCGCTCTCCGGCGACTACGACTTCCAGTTCATGATCGAGGAGCTGGCGGTCGCCGCCCAGCACAAGGTCCCCTACGTCCACGTCCTCGTGAACAACGCCTACCTGGGCCTCATCCGGCAGGCGCAGGGCGGCCTCGGCATCAACTTCGAGGTCAACCTCGAGTTCGAGAACATCAACACCCCGGAGATCGGCGTCTACGGCGTCGACCATGTCAAGGTCGCCGAGGGCCTCGGCGTCAAGGCGATCCGCGTCGAGGACCCGGCCAAGCTGGGCGAGGCCCTGGAGCAGGCCAAGAAGATGGCCGTCGAGTTCCAGGTGCCCGTCGTCGTCGAGGCTATCCTGGAGCGCATCACCAACATCGCGATGAGCAAGACGGTCGACATGAGCGACGTCACCGAGTTCGAGGAGCTCGCGACCGAGCCCGGCCACGCGCCGACCGCGATCAAGGCCCTCCAGGTCTGACCGACCCCGTCACCGGGGGAGAAGGCCCCCGCCCCGAGGAGCACCGGGGCGGGGGCCGCCCCCTTTTCCGCGGGACCGCCCCCGCTCCCGCCGGGCCGCCGCGCCGGTCTCACCCGCCCGGCGCCCGCACCAGGACGGAGCCCGCCTCCGTACGGTCGTACAGCACCGACCGCCCCGCCCGCCTCCGCCGTACGAGCCCGGCGTCGAGCAGCACCTTCAGGTGCCGCCCCACCGAGCCCAGCCCCTGCCCCGTCAGCGCCACCAACTGGCTGGTCGACAGCGGCGTTTCCAGCCGTACGAGCACACCGGCCCGCGCCGGTCCGAGCAGCGCCCCGAGCGCCTCGGGCACGACGGGCCCCGCGGTGTCGGCCAGGACTCCCGCGCAGGGGTAGACGACCGCGTACCGCTCCGTCCCCTCCCAGGACACCCAGCCCGTCGCCGGCGTCACCGGCACGAACAGCAGCCGTCCCCGCTCCACCGAACGCGGTGGATAGTCACGGGTGTTGACCTGGAGCCGGCCGTCCCCCAGCCACCGCGTCCTCCCCGGACACAACTCGTCCAGCGCCGCCGCCCAGCCGCCCCGGCTCAGCAGCGCCGTCCGCGCCACCACGTCCGCCTCCAGGGCCCGGCGCCGCCGCGGCCACTCCGGCAGCACCGCCTCCCGCCACACCCGGCTGAGCACGCCCGCCAGCCGCTCCGGCAGATCGCGCGCCGAGCGCAGCGGCTCCGGCACCGGACCGCCGACCGCCACCGCCAACTGGTCGACGGCGGCGGCTGGTTCGGTCGCCCGGACCGCCTCGACCTCCTCCTCGAAGCTCCGCTCGCGGTCGCCCAGCGGCGTCGGGGTGAGGAAGTCCGCGTTCCAGGTGGGACCGATCGCCGCCCGCACGAGCAGCGCGTCCAGCGGCTCGGCGGCCAGCCGCTCCCGGTACGCGGGCAGGTGCCGGCGGAGCCAGGCCCGCTCACCCGGGTGCGTCGCGGCCCCCGCGTGCAGCGTCTTGAGCGCCGCCACGGTCTCCGCGAGCGGCGAGACGACGAAGCCGCTCCCCGCCAGGGTGTCCGTGCCGATCCGCCACCACCCCATGTTTCGCCTCCCCGCGAAACGATACCGGGGACGTTGCGGGCCCCGGAGACTCCGCCCCATGCCCCGCTACCGCGACCTCTTCCGCACGCCCGAGTTCACCCCGCTCTTCCTCAGCGGCGCCGCCCAGACCGCCGCCCAGACCGTCACCGGCCTCGGCCTCGCCACCCTCGTCCACCGGGCGACCGGCTCCCCGCTGCTCTCCGCCCTCGCCCTGTTCGGCCCGTCGCTCGCCCAACTCCTCGGTGCCACCACCCTGCTCTCGGCCGCCGACCGGCTGCCGCCGCGCACCGCGCTCGGCGCCATCGCCCTCGTCTTCGCCGCGGGCACCGCGCTCCAGGCGCTCCCCGGCCTGCCCGTGGGTGCCGTCTTCGCCACTCTGTTCGTCCTCGGCGTGGTCGCCTCGCTCGGCGGCGGCGTCCGCTACGGCCTCCTCAACGAGATCCTGCCGCGCGGGAGTTACCTCCTCGGCCGCTCGGTGCTCAACATGGCCGTCGGCCTCTGCCAGATCGCCGGCTTCGCGACCGGCGGCGTCCTGGTCGCCACGCTCTCCCCGCGCGGTACCGTCCTCGTCGGCGCGGCCCTGTACCTGCTCACCGCGGTCCTCGTCCGCTTCGGCCTCGGCGCCCGGCCGCCGCGCGCCACCGGCCGCGCCTCGGCCGCCGAGACCCGCCGGACCAACGCCCTGCTCTGGTCCTCGCGCCCGCGGCGGCGGCTCTACCTCGCCCTGTGGGTGCCGAACGGGCTGGTCGTCGGCTGCGAGTCGCTCTTCGTCCCGTACGCCCCCGAGCGCGCCGGGCTCCCCGAACACTCCATTTTGCTAGACGATACGGTTCGTCTCGTCTACTGTGGGGCGCATGATCACCGCACCGCGCGCCCACATCGCCATGT
>NZ_JBSFSA010000037.1:0-69808 GCF_053589515.1 Streptomyces sp. NPDC003327
AAATATAATCCCGTCTTAATTAATAATTGTTAAACTACCTTCTCCTTCTGGGGGGTGCGGGCCGGTTCGGCCCGCACCCCTGACACCACGAGGAGTCCCGCCATGCCGCGCACCCCGAAGCACTCCCGCACCGTCCTCATCTCCGGCGCCTCCGTGGCCGGGCCCGCCCTGGCCCTCCGGCTCCACCGCCACGGCTTCACCCCCACCGTCGTCGAGCGCGCCCCCGCCCTGCGCACCGGCGGCTACAAGGTCGACATCCGCGGCACCGCGATCGAGGTCTGCCGCCGGCTCGGCGTCCTCGACGAGATCCGCGCCCACTCCACGGACATGCGCGGCGGCTCGTACGTCGACGACGCCGGCCGCACCATCGGGGAGCTGCCCGCCGACGTCTTCGGCGGACGCGTCGAGGGGGACGACGAGATCATGCGCGGCGAACTGGCCCGCATCCTCCACGAGCGCACCCGCGACGACGTCGAGTACGTCTTCGGCGACTCGATCGCCGCCCTCGACGAGGACGCCGACGGCGTGGCCGTCACCTTCGAGAGCGGCACCGTCCGCCGCTTCGACCTCGTCGTCGGCGCCGACGGCCTCCACTCGAACACCCGGCGCCTCGCCTTCGGCCCGGAGGAGCGGTACAAGCGCCACCTCGGCGCGTACATCTGCATCTTCACCGCCCCGAACCATCTGGGCCTCGACCGCTGGGAGACGTACCACGCCCTCCCCGGCAAGCTCGTCTGCGTCTACAGCTCGGCCGGCGAGGCCGACGCCAAGAACCTCTTCGTCTTCGCGTCGCCCGACGAACTCACCTACCACCACCGGGACTTCGCGGCCCAGAAGCGGCTGCTCGCCGAGGCCTTCCACGGCGACGGCTGGGAGCTCCCCCGCCTCCTCGGCCACGCGGCCGACGCCGACGACCTCTACTTCGACTCCCTCTCCCTCATCGAAATGGACCGCTGGTCCACCGGCCGGACCGTCCTCCTCGGCGACGCCGCCCACTGCGCCTCCCCCGCCTCCGGCCAGGGCACCGGCCTGGCCCTCACCGGCGCGTACGTCCTCGCGGAGGAGCTGGCCCGCGCCGACGGCGACCACACCGTCGCCTTCGCCCGCTACGAGGAGCGGATGCGGCCCGGCGTGGAGCGGAACCAGCGACTGGCGGAGGGCTTCGTCAAGGAGATGACCGTCGACCGGAAGTGGAAGATCGCCCTGCGGATGCTCATGGTCCGCACGCTGCCGAAGACGCCCTGGAAGCACCTCGTCGCGAAGAAGATCCGCGACGACATCCAGGCCGCCGCGCACGCGGTCCCCCTCGACGGCTACGACACGGACCCCTACGCCACGGACCCGTCCGCCACCGACGCGCACGCCCCCGCCCCCGCCCCGCGCCCTACCGTGGCCGCATGACCGACTTCCACCACGCCCTGCGCTCCCTGCGCGTCTGGGACACCGAGCTGCCCGCCTTCGACCCGGCGGCCGCCCCGCCCGAGCCGCTCGCGCTCTTCCACGACTGGTTCACCGACGCGGTCGCCGCCGGGCAGAGCGAACCGCACACCCTCTCCCTGGCCACCGCCGACGCCGACGGCCGGCCCGACGTGCGGATCGTGATGCTGCACGACGCCGACGCGCGCGGCTGGCACTTCGCCTCGCACGCCACCAGCGCCAAGGGCCGTCAGCTCGCCGCCCGCCCCGAGGCCGCGCTCTGCTTCTACTGGCCGGTCCGCGGCCGCCAGGTCCGGGTCAGGGGCCGGGTCGTCACCGCCTCCCCCGAGGAGGCGTACGCGGACCTCCACGCCCGCACCACCGGCGCGCTGGCCGCCGCGCTCGTCGGCCGGCAGAGCGAGGTCCTCGACTCCCCCGAGGCCCTGGCCGCGGCCGGGGCCGCCGCCTGGCGGCGCGCCGAGGCCGAACCCGACGCGGACGCCCCCACCTGGACGCTGTACGTCGTCGAACCGGCCGAGGTCGAGTTCTTCCAGGGCGACGAACGCCGCCGCCACCTCCGCCTCCGCTACCGCCGCGAGCCCGCGGCGCCCACCGGAACACCCGCCGGACCGGCCGCCGGAACCTGGGTCCGCGAGCTGCTCTGGCCCTGAAAGCGGCGCACCATGGAGAAGGAGGTGGGAGAACGATGGCTACCTACATGGACGTGCACCACGGCATGACCGGCATCACCGAGGAGCAGCTCCGCGAGGCGCACCGGGCCGACCTCGCCATCGAGAAGGACGAGGGCGTCCACTTCGAGCGGGCGTGGGCCGACCCCGCGTCGGGCACGGTCTACTGCCTGTCGACCGGCCCGTCCGCCGACGCCGTGCAGCGGATCCACGCCCGCACCGGCCACCGGGCGGACGAGATCCACGAGGTGTCCCTGAGCGTGTGAGGCGGCGCGCCGCGGCGCCCTCAGCGGGCGTCCGGCGCCCCGTACATCTCGTCGATCTCCCGTGCGAAGTCCCGCAGCACGGCCCGCCGTCTGAGCTTGAGGGACGGCGTGAGATGGCCGGAGCTCTCCGAGAACTCGGTGGTCAGGACACGGAAGGAGCGGATCGACTCGGCCCGTGAGACCAGCCGGTTGGCATCGTCCACGGCCCGCTGCACGACGGCGAGGAGCTCCTCGTCCCGGGCCAGCTCCCAGAGCGCCAGGTGGTCCTTGTGGCGCATCCGCCGCCAGTGCACCAGGCCGTCGTGGTCGAGGGTCACCAGGGCGGTGACGTACGGTCTGCCGTCGCCGACCACCATGCACTGGGAGACCAGCGGGTGGGCGCGCAGCCAGTCCTCCAGCGGGGCCGGGGCCACGTTCTTGCCGGCCGTGGTGATGAGGATGTCCTTCTTGCGGCCGGTGATCCGCAGGTAGCCGTCCTCGTCGAGGTCGCCGAGGTCCCCGGTGGGGAACCAGCCGTCGTCGGTGTACGGCACGGCCGCGCCGCGCTGGGCGTCCCAGTAGCCCGCGAAGACGTGGGCGCCCTTCAGCCAGACCTCGCCGTCGTCGGCGATCCGCACCGACGTGCCGGGCAGTGGCCAGCCGACGGTCCCGGTGCGGGGCCTGCGCGGCGGGGTGACCGTGGCCGCGGCGGTGGTCTCCGTCAGGCCGTACCCCTCGAAGACCTCGACGCCCGCGCCCGCGAAGAACTCGGCGAGCCGGGCGGCCAGCGGGGAGCCGCCGCAGATCACGTACCGCACCCGGCCGCCGAGCGCCGCCCGGATCCGGCGGAAGACGAGCGGGTCGTAGAGCGCGCGGGCGGCGCGCAGCGAGAGCGAGGGCGCGGGCTCCCGTCCGTACCGGCGGGCGATCCGGGCCGCCCGGTCGAAGGTGCCCGCCCTCCCGCCGCGTTCGGCGGTGGCGCGGGCGCTGTTGAAGACCTTCTCGAGGACGTACGGGATGGCGAGCAGGAAGGTGGGCCGGAAGGCGGCCAGGTCGGTGAGGAGTTCGTCGCCCTCCACGGAGGGGGCGTGGCCGACGCGGACCCGGGCGCGGACGCAGCCGACGGAGACCATCCGCCCGAAGACGTGGGAGAGCGGCAGGAAGAGGAGGGTGGCCGGGGGCTCCGCGTCCCCCGCGTCCTCCGCGAAGACGGGGTGGAGGAGCCGGACCGCGTTGTCGACCTCGGCGAAGAAGTTGGCGTGGGTGAGGGCGCAGCCCTTGGGGCGGCCGGTGGTGCCGGAGGTGTAGACGAGGGTGGCGAGGGTCTCGGGGGTGAGGAGCCCGCGGCGGGCGGTGACGTCCTGGTCGGTGACCCGCTTCCCGGCCTGGCGGAGCTGCTCGACGGCGCCGCTGTCGATGACCCAGAGGTGCGAGAGGCCGGGGAGTTGGCGCCGCTCGGCGGAGACGAGCCGCCCCTGGCCGGCGTCCTCGACGACCGCGCCCGCGGCGCCGGAGTCCTGGAGGATCCAGCGGGTCTGGAACGCCGAGGAGGTGGGGTAGACGGGGACGGTGACGAGCCCGGCGGCCCAGGCGGCGAAGTCGAGCAGCGTCCACTCGTAGGTGGTGCGGGCCATCAGGGCGAGCCGGTCGCCGGGCCGCAAGCCGTGGGCGACGAAGCCCTTGGCGACGGCGTGGACGTCGGCGGCGAAGCGGGCGGCGGTGACGTCCTGCCAGCCGCCGTCCGGGCCCTTGCGGGAGAAGACGACGGCTTCGGGGGCCTCGCGGGCGTTGTCGTACGGGAGGTCGGCGAGCGAGCCGCGGCGGACGCGGGGTGCGAGGGCGGGGACGGAGACCTCCCGCACCCGCCCGTCGACCAGGCGCTTGTGCGGCTCGACCGGTTCGGTCCCGGATGCGGCGGTGACGACGGACACGGGCGGCTCCTCGGTCTACGGATGAACTGAGGTCGTGCGTCGGTACGGTGCGCCCTGACGGGTTTTTGACTAACCGGTAACCTTACTGCCCGGTAAGCTCAACGGGGAGACCAGCGCTCGCTTTTCATCAGATTCCCGAGCCCGGACCAGGCGAAGTTCATCAGCGTCGCCGCCGCCTCCCGGGCCGTCACCCCGGGCGTCCCGTTGGCCCACGTCGCCAGCGACTCGGCCGAACCGACCAGCGCCTGCGCCAGCGCGGCCACGTCCCGCTCGGTGATGTCGGCGGCTCCGTGCGCCGCCCGCGCGGCCTCGCCGATCAGCCCCGCCACGAACTCGGTGATCTCGTCCCGCATCCGCGTCGCCTCCGTGGCGAACGGCTCGCCCTGCGTCCGCGCCTGCCGGCTCAGCACCGCCCAGGCGTCGGGGTGCTCCGCCGCGTACGAGAAGAAGGCGAGCAGCCCCGCCCAGAGCCGCTCGTCCGGCGGCGCGTCCGCGTCGCCGACGGCCTCGGCCACCGCCCCGAGCAGCGCCTCCGCCTCCCGCCGGATGCAGGCGGTGAACAGCTCCTCCTTGGAGTGCAGGTACAGGTAGACCAGCGGCTTCGACACCCCGGCGAGCTCGGCGATCTCGTCCATGGACGCCGTCTGGTACCCGTGCCGCGCGAAGGTCCGCACGGCCGCGTCCAGCATCTGCCGCTCCCGCACGGCCCGCGGCAGCCTCTTCGTCCCCGCCACGCCTCTCCCGCCCCCCTGCTCACAAGATCGTTCCGACAGGCCCGCAAAGCCTACGTGCCCCCCGCCCGGACGGGGGCGAGGGGCACGTGGGGCCTTGCGCGGCGGGCGCGAGGCAGGCGTGGGACGGCGCGGGGCAGGCCCGGGGCAGCGGGGTCAGGCGGTGGCCGGGACGGCGACCTTCCGCTCGGCCTCGCGGGAGTCGGTCAGCTCGTCGATCGGGGACGCCGAGGCGTTCTCGTACGCGGTGAGATCCAGGATCTTCTCGCGGGCGGAGACGATGACCGGCACCAGGGCCTGGCCCGCCACGTTCGTGGCCGTACGCATCATGTCGAGGATCGGGTCGATCGCCATCAGGAGGCCGACGCCCTCCAGGGGCAGGCCCAGGGTGGAGAGGGTCAGGGTCAGCATGACCGTGGCGCCGGTGAGGCCCGCGGTCGCGGCGGAGCCGATGACCGAGACGAAGGCGATCAGCAGGTAGTCGCCGATGCCGAGCTGGACGTCGAAGATCTGCGCGATGAAGATCGCGGCGAGCGCCGGGTAGATCGCGGCGCAGCCGTCCATCTTGGTGGTCGCGCCGAACGGGACGGCGAAGGAGGCGTACTCCTTCGGGACGCCGAGGCGCTCGGTGACCTTCTGGGTGACCGGCATGGTGCCGACCGAGGAGCGGGAGACGAAGGCCAGCTGGATGGCGGGCCAGGCGCCCTTGAAGAACTGCAGCGGGTTGACCTTGGCGACCGTGGCGAGGAGCAGCGGGTAGACGCCGAAGAGGACCAGGGCGCAGCCGATGTAGACGTCGGCGGTGAAGGTGGCGTACTTGCCGATGAGCTCCCAGCCGTAGTCGGCGATGGCGAAGCCGATGAGGCCGACGGTGCCGATCGGGGCGAGTCGGATGACCCACCACAGGGCCTTCTGGAGGAGTTCGAGGACCGACTCGGAGAAGGTGAGGATCGGCTGGGCCTTGTCGCCGAGCTTGAGGGCGGCGACGCCGGCGACGGCGGCCATGAAGACGATCTGGAGGACGTTCAGCTCGGTGAAGGGCGTGATGACGTCCGTCGGGATGATGCCGGTGAGGAAGTCGATCCAGGAGCCCTCGCGCTTGGGCAGCTTGCCGTCCTGCGGGGTGAGGCCGGTGCCGGCGCCCGGGTTGGTGATCAGGCCGATGGCGAGGCCGATGCCGACCGCGATCAGCGAGGTGATCATGAACCAGAGGAGGGTGCGGGTGGCGAGCCTGGCGGCGTTGTTCACCTTCCGCAGGTTGGTGATCGACACCAGGATCGCGAAGAAGACGAGCGGGGCGACGGCCAGCTTCAGGAGCTGGACGAAGATGTCACCCACCTGGCCGAGGGTCTCCTTCAGCCAGGAGACGTCCTGGCTGCGGGCGATCCAGCCGAGCAGGACGCCGAGGACGAGACCGGCGACGATCTGGGCCCAGAAGGGGACCTTGGGTATCCGGGACGAGGGCTTCGCCTCGTCCTGGGTCGCGGGCGCGGACGCGGACACGGGCACACTCCACAGGTGCGTATCGGGAAATACGGGGACGGGGGTGCGGCTCACACGCGCTCGGGCGCGGGCCGCTGCATGATGCCGGAATCAGAGCGCGCGGCAACAGACCGCGGACATACAGCGGCACAGATCGACGTGCAGGCGCGCCACGAGCGGGAGGCCCGCGGCTTCGGAGTGGCGCACTGCTGTCTTCATGCCGAACACGTTAACACTTGAACTTTGAGAACCTCAAAGCCCTTCTTTGAGGGGGTGGAAGGACGTTCCACCTCAGAAACACAGAAAACCCCCGGTGAGAGCCTGGGAAGCTTCCACCGGGGGCAATGATCTGTGAGGAAGCTTACGCTCCCTTTACATGTGAGCCGGAGACGACTCGGAGACGGCTCAGAGAGCGTCCTCGCGGGTGCGGTTCGCGTCGAGGCGGCCCTTCGCCCGGTCGACCTTGTCGACGATCTCGGCGCTCATGTCGTCGCGCTGCTTGCGCAGCAGGACGAAGCTGAGCGGCGCGGAGACGACGACGGAGAGGACGAGCACCCAGAGCAGGTTGGAGTCGCCGAGTCCGCGCGGGACCGCGCCGACGTAGACGAGACCCCACAGGGCGAGGAAGCATCCGGCGAAGATGCCGAGACGCATCAGCGTGTAGCGGAGCATTGCCAGCCCACTCTTTCGTTCCGAGATTTCCCGATACGGGACGGCCGTCCTCCAGTGAAGCACGGTGCGGGCCCCCCGCCGGGACCGGGTCCTTGAGCGGCCCGGCACGTAATAAGTACGATGGCCACATGACCCTTACTTTCGAGGTGGATCCGGCGGTCGACCCCGCGCTGCGCGACGGCGTCGTCGCCCTGTGGACGGACGTGACCAACGCCGGCGGCGCCGTCGGCTTCGTCGCCCCGGTGACCCCCGACGCGATCCGCCCCGCGCTGCTCAAGCACCTCACGGCGATGGCCGCGGGCGACACCCGGCTCCTCGTCGGCCGGGACGAGGACGGCCAGGTCGCCGCCACCGCGTTCCTCACCTTCAACGGCCACCGGCTGATGACCCACTGGCTGTGGGTCTACACGCTGATGGTCCACCCCGGGCACCAGGGCAAGGGGTACGGCCTGGACCTGCTGGCGGCGGTCGAGCGGGCCGTCCGCACCGCCCCCGGCTTCGAGGGGATCGAGGCCATCCGGCTCAGCTGCCGCGGCGGCCTCGGCCTGGAGGACTTCTACGCCAAGGCCGGCTACAAGGAGGTCGGGCGCATCCCGGCCGCCATCCGCGTCGCCCCGGGCGACGACCGCGACGACATCCACATGTGGCTGACCCTGAACTGACCGCCCCCCGGCACGCCCTGGGCGGCCCGACCGCTCCGGGCACGGATCGTCGGGTCCGCCCGCACCCGCCCTCCCTACGGTGGGAGGCGCCGGAAGGAAAGGACGGACGACCTCGTGCTGGAGCGCTTCAACCAGGCCCTCGACCACATCGAGGAGCACCTCCGAGGCGAGCTCGACCCGGCGGACCTCGCCCGGATCGCGACCACCTCCGAGTACCACTTCCGCCGCGTGTTCTCCGCGCTGGCGGGGATGCCGCTGTCGGAGTACGTACGCCGCCGGCGGCTCACCCTCGCCGGTGCGGAGGTGCTCGCCGGCGAGCGGACGCTCCTGGAGATCGCGGTCCGGTACGGCTACGGCTCCGGGGAGGCCTTCGCCCGCGCGTTCCGCGCGGTGCACGGGGTCGGCCCCGGCGAGGCCCGCCGCACGGAGGCGGCGCTCCACGCGCAGCCCCGGATGTCCTTCCGGCTCGTCGTCGAAGGGAGCAGCAGCATGAAGTACCGCACCGTGACGAGGGACGCGTTCCGGATCACCGGCAGCAGGGCCCGGGTCCCGCTCGTCCACGAGGGCGAGAACCCGGCGATCGCCGCCCAGATCCGCGCGCTGGGGCGGGAGAGCCTGGACCGGCTCGCGGGCCTCTCGTCCGGGGAGCCCGCCGGGCTCGTCTCGGCCGTCGTCCACCTCAGCGGGAGCCGCGAGGAAGGGGCCGAGCTCGACCACTGGTACGGCGCGGTGACCGAGGCCCGGACACCCCAGCCACCCGAGGCCGCCGAAGCGTACGAGACGCTCGACGTCCCGGCCGGCACCTGGGCCGTCTTCGAGAACGAGGGCCCGTATCCGCAGGCGCTCCAGTACCTGTGGCGGGACGTCTTCACCCAGTGGTTCCCGTCCAACCCATACGCGAGCCGCCCCGGCCCGGAGATCGTGTCGGTGCGGCCCTCGCGGGACTGGTCGACGGCGGCGGCGGAGCTGTGGATCCCGGTGGAGCACACCGGGACCTGAGGGCCCGCCCCGGTCACGGCCTCGGGCACGGCACCGGGCACGCCCCCGGGTACGGAGAAGGCCCGGCGGGGATCCCCGCCGGGCCTTCCTCCCGTATCCGTCGGGCCGTGCCTCAGACGCGCATGGGCTGCGGCGACTCGCGCCGGTCCGCGTCCGGCCCCGGGTACTCGCGGATGATCTCGTACCGGGTGTTGCGCTCGACCGGCCGGAAGCCGGCGTCCCGGATGAGTTCCAGCAGGTCCTCGCGGGTCAGCTTGTTCGGCGTGCCGTAGTTGTCGGCGTCGTGCGTGATCTTGTACTCGACGACCGAGCCGTCCATGTCGTCCGCGCCGTGCTGGAGCGCCAGCTGCGCGGTCTGGACGCCGTGCATCACCCAGAAGACCTTGACGTGCGGCACGTTGTCGAAGAGGAGCCGGGAGACCGCGAAGGTCTTCAGGGCCTCGGCGCCGGTGGCCATCGTCGTGCGCGCCTGGAGCTTGTTGCGGACCTTGCCGTCCTGCATGTCCACGAAGTCGTGCTGGTAGCGCAGCGGGATGAAGACCTGGAAGCCGCCGGTCTCGTCCTGGAGCTCGCGCAGCCGCAGCACGTGGTCGACGCGGTGGCGCGGCTCCTCGATGTGCCCGTACAGCATGGTCGAGGGGGTCTTGAGCCCCTTCTCGTGGGCGAGCCGGTGGATGCGGGACCAGTCCTCCCAGTGGGTGCGATGGTCCACGATGTGCTGGCGGACCTCCCAGTCGAAGATCTCGGCGCCGCCGCCGGTGAGGGACTCCAGGCCGGCCTCGATCAGCTCGTCGAGGATCTCGGAGGCGGAGAGCCCGGAGATCGTCTCGAAGTGGTGGATCTCGGTGGCGGTGAAGGCCTTGAGCGAGACGTTCGGGAGGGCCTTCTTCAGCTCGGAGAGCGAGCGCGGGTAGTAGCGCCAGGGCAGGTTCGGGTGGAGCCCGTTGACGATGTGCAGCTCGGTGAGGTTCTCGCTCTCCATCGCCTTCGCGAGGCGCACGGCCTCCTCGATGCGCATGGTGTACGCGTCCTTCTCGCCCGGCTTGCGCTGGAAGGAGCAGTAGGCGCAGGAGGCGGTGCACACGTTCGTCATGTTGAGGTGACGGTTGACGTTGAAGTGCACGACGTCGCCGTTCTTGCGCGTCCGGACCTCGTGGGCCAGACCGCCGAGCCACGCGAGGTCGTCGGAGTCGTACAGCGCGATGCCGTCCTCGCGGCTCAGCCGCTCACCGGCGAGCACCTTCTGCTCCAGCTCCCGCTTGAGCCCAGCGTCCATCTCCGGCCGCCTCCCATATCTCCGTGAATCAGGCTCCACCACCGTACTCCCCCGCCCTCCGGGCGCGGGGACCCCCATGGCCGCTCCGCGTCAGCCCTCCTCGGGCAGGTCCCCGACCCGGTTCTCCCACTTCGTGGAGAGCACGATCGTGGTGCGGGTGCGGGAGACGCCCTTGGTGCCGGAGAGGCGGCGGATCGTCTTCTCCAGGCCGTCGACGTCGTTGGCGCGGACCTTGAGCATGAAGGAGTCGTCGCCCGCGATGAACCAGCAGTCCTCGATCTCGGCGAGGTCCTTGAGGCGGCGGGCGACGTCCTCGTGGTCGGCGGCGTCGGAGAGCGAGATCCCGATGAGGGCGGTGACGCCGAGGCCGAGCGAGGCGGCGTCGACGGTGGCGCGGTAGCCGGTGATGACGCCGGCGGCCTCAAGGCGGTTGATGCGGTCGGTGACGGAGGGGCCGGAGAGCCCGACGAGCCGGCCGAGTTCGGCGTACGAGGCGCGGCCGTTCTCGCGCAGGGCCTGGATGAGCTGCCTGTCCACGGCGTCCATAGGTATGAAGCCTTCCATTGTCCAGCGATACCGCGAGTTTAGGTATAGAATCTAAGGTACACAGGGGTCGACACCCTGTGAATCTTTCAGCAGATCAAAGACGATCTTTCAGGAGTGGTGTTCACCGTGTACACGATCGAGATGGCCTACGCCCGTATGCGCGAGCTGCAGGACCTGGCCAACCGCTCGCGTGCCCACCAGCCGTCCGCCGCCTCGAAGCGCGCCGCCAAGAAGCGCGCCAAGAAGCGCTAATCAGCCCGGAGAGCGGCACCCAGCTCTCCCTCCCACCGGCGGTACAGCCCGTGCGGCACCCCCGCCGCGTCGAGCACCCGCCCGGCGACGAAGTCCACCAGGTCCTGGATGTGCGTCGCCCCCGCGTAGAACGCCGGAGAGGCGGGCAGCACCACGGCGCCCGCCTCGTCCAGCGCCACCATGTGCCGCAGCGTCGTCCCGTTCAGCGGGGTCTCCCGCACGGCGACCACCAGCGGCCGCCGCTCCTTCAGCGTCACGCTCGCGACCCGCTGCAGCAGGTCCTTCGAGAGCCCCAGCGCCACTCCCGCCACCGCGGCGGTCGAGGCCGGCACGATCAGCATCCCCTTCACCGGGTACGACCCCGACGACGGCCCCGCCGCCAGGTCCCCGGCCGCCCAGTACCGCACGTCGTCCAGGGCGCCCGCGACGTCGAACGCGTCCGGCTTCCCGTCCGCGCCCCGCGCCAGCCAGGTCCCCAGGTCCTCGCGCCAGTGCGCGTCCCGGAAGGAGATCCCGGTCTCGTCGAGCAGGGTCAGCCGCGACGACCGCGACACGACCAGGTCGACGCTCTCCCCCGCGGCGAGCAGCCCCCTGAGCACGGAAGCGGCGTACGGAGTGCCCGAGGCCCCGGAGACCCCCACGACCCAGGGGGTGCGCTTGCCGTCGTTCATGCCGTCGAGCCTATCCGCCGCGGGCCGGACCGGGCGTCTACGGGGTCAGCCCGCGGACCAGCAGGTCGAGCAGCGCGCACACGAACAGCGCGATCCCGATGAAACCGTTCACCGTGAAGAACGCCCGGTTCAGACGGGACAGGTCGTGCGGCTTCACGATGGAGTGCTCGTAGCAGAAGGCCGCCGCCACGATCACCAGGCCGACCCAGAAGAACGCGCCCGCCTCCGTCGCCAGCGCGTACCAGACGAGCAGTCCCGTCGTGACGACCGCGGAGCCCCGCGCCGCCCACAGGGCGGCCGGGATGCCGAAGCGGGCCGGCACCGACAGCACGCCCTGGGCCCGGTCCGCCTGTACGTCCTGGCAGGCGAAGATCAGGTCGAAGCCGCCGATCCAGACGCCGACGGCGAGCCCCAGGATCACCGCGTCCCAGGACCACTCCCCCGTCACGGCCAGCCAGGCCCCGACGGGCCCGATCGACTGGGCGAGCCCGAGGATGGCGTGCGGGAAGTTCGTGAACCGCTTGCCGTACGGATAGACGACCATCGGGACGACGGCGAGCGGCGCGAGCGCCAGGCAGAGCGGGTTCAGGAGCGCGGCGGCGCCCAGGAAGACCACGACGGCGATCCCGGCCCCGGTCCACGCGGACCGCACCGACACCGCGCCGGTCACCAGCTCGCGGCCGGCCGTGCGCGGATTGCGCGCGTCGATCTCGCGGTCGATGATCCGGTTGCAGGCCATCGCGAAGGTCCGCAGGCCCACCATGCAGACGGTGACGAGGAGGAGCGTCCACCACTGGATGTTCCGGTCCTCCTGGAACATCGCGGTGAGGGCGGCGATGTAGGCGAAGGGCAGCGCGAAGACCGAGTGCTCGATCATCACCAGCCGCAGGAACGCCTTGGTCCGTCCCGGCTGCGCGCCCGGTACCGCGGCCGTGGTCACAGCCCGTACTCCTTCCAGCGGCGGTCCACCAGGGCCGCCGTCGCCGGGTCCGACTCCACCATGTCCGGCCAGCCGCCGTCCCGGGTGTAGCCCTCCTCCGGCAGCTTCTTCGTGGCGTCGACGCCCGCCTTGCCGCCCCAGAACTGCTGGTACGAGGCGTGGTCCAGATGGTCCACCGGGCCCTCGACGACCGTCAGGTCGCGGGCGTAGTCGGTGTTCCCGAGGGCCCGCCAGGCCACCTCGTGCAGGTCGTGGACGTCGCAGTCCTTGTCGACCACGACGATCAGCTTGGTCAGCGACATCATGTGCGCGCCCCAGATGGCGTGCATGACCTTCTGCGCGTGCTTCGGGTACTTCTTGTCGATCGAGACGATCGCGCAGTTGTGGAAGCCGCCCGACTCCGGCAGGTGGTAGTCGACGATGTCCGGCACGATGATCTTCAGCAGCGGCAGGAAGAACCGCTCCGTGGCCCGGCCGAGCGGCCCGTCCTCCGTCGGCGGCCGGCCGACGACGATCGACTGGAGCAGCGGACGCTTCCGCATGGTGACGCAGTCGATCCTCAGGGCCGGGAACGGCTCCTGCGGGGTGTAGAAGCCGGTGTGGTCGCCGAAGGGGCCCTCGGGCAGCGTCTCGCCGGGCTCCAGCCAGCCCTCGACCACGACCTCGGCCTGGGCCGGGACCTGGAGCGGTACGGTCTTGCAGTCGACCATCTCGATCCGCTTGCCCTGCACGAAGCCGGCGAAGAGGTACTCGTCGATGTCGCCGGGCAGCGGCGCCGTCGAGGCGTACGTGACGGCCGGGGGGCAGCCGAAGGCGATGGCGACCGGCAGCCGCTCGCCGCGCGCCGCCGCCACCGCGTAGTGGTTGCGGCTGTCCTTGTGGATCTGCCAGTGCATGCCGATCGTGCGCTTGTCGTGGCGCTGGAGGCGGTAGAGCCCGAGGTTCCGCACGCCCGTCTCGGGGTGCTTGGTGTGGGTGAGCCCCAGGTTGAAGAAGGAGCCGCCGTCCTTCGGCCAGGTGAAGAGCGCCGGCAGCGCGTCGAGGTCGACGTCGTCGCCGGTCAGGACCACCTCCTGGACGGGGGCGTCCTTCACCTTCTTCGGCGGCACGTGGACCATCGAGCCCAGCTTGCCGAAGGCCTCGCGGACCCCGACGAAGCCGTGCGGCAGCTCCGGCTTGAGCAGGCCGCCGATCTTCTCGCTGATCTCCGCGTACGACTTCAGGCCGAGCGCCTTGAGCAGCCGCCGGTCCGTCCCGAAGACGTTCATGGCGAGCGGCATGGCGGAGCCCTTGACGTTCTCGAAGAGGAGCGCCGGGCCTCCCGCCTTGTTCACCCGGTCGACGATCTCCCCGACCTCCAGGTACGGGTCGACTTCGGCCTTGATGCGCTTGAGGTCGCCTTCGCGCTCGAGGGCCCTGAGCAGCGAGCGGAGATCGTCGTAAGCCATACGGGCAAGTATCGGTCACGGGCTACCCTTGACCTGTCACCGGGGCCGCCGAAACGCGCTCCCGCCACCGCTTCCAGGGGGCTGCTCCACATGCTCAGGGTGCTGATGTTCATCCTGCCGCTGGCGTTGCTGATCTACGCCTTCATCGACTGCCTGAACACCCCCGAGGACGAGACCAAGCACCTGCCGAAGGTGATCTGGGTGATCGTGATCCTGCTCTTCCCGATCGTCGGGTCGGTGGGCTGGATCGCGACGGGCAAGGAGCGCCGGCCGCGCCGCCCGGCCCGGGGCGGCTGGGTGGCGCCCGACGACAACCCGGAGTTCCTCAGGTCCCTGCGGGACGACCGCGGCGAGGAGCGGCCCGGGACCGATCCGGACGAGAAGCGCGGTCCCGACGAGAAGCGCGGCGACCGGAACGACCGCGACGAGGAGACCGGGGGCTGATGGAGCTGCGGCTCCTGGCCACCTTCGAGAAGGTCGCCGACGTCCTCTCCTTCACCCGGGCCGCCGCCGAGCTCGGCTACGCCCAGTCCAGCGTCACCGCCCAGGTCCGGTCGCTGGAGTCCTCCCTCGGCACCGAGCTCTTCGAGCGCCTCGGCAGCCGCATTCGTCTCACGGAGGCCGGTGAGCGCCTCCTTCCGTATGCCCGCCGGATGGCGGAGCTGGCGGAGGAGGCCCGTCAGGCCGTCGCCGCCACCGCCGAACCGGCGGGCCGGATCGCCATCGGCACCATGGAGTCCCTGACCTCCTACCGGCTGCCGCCGCTCCTGGAGTACGTCCACCACCGCTACCCGAAGGTG
Source organism: Streptomyces sp. NPDC003327 (assembly GCF_053589515.1). Lineage (NCBI taxonomy): Bacteria > Bacillati > Actinomycetota > Actinomycetes > Kitasatosporales > Streptomycetaceae > Streptomyces > Streptomyces sp. NPDC003327. The sequence continues at coordinate 14,761 of NZ_JBSFSA010000037.1, forward strand.
CGGCTCGCGCTGCGCCCCACGCTCGGCGACGCGACCCGGCGGGCGCTGCGCGCGGGCACGTACGACATCGGCTTCCTGATGGAGGCCGAGACGGAGCACGAGGGCCTGGACACCGAGGTCCTGGCCGGCGAGCCGCTGGCCCTGGTCGCCGCGCCGGGCCACCCGCTCGCCGGCCGCGCCGGGCTGGGCACCGCCGACCTCGCGGAAACCGCGCTGGTCGGCACCGAGCCGGGCTGCGCGTACCGCGACCTGTTCGAGGAGGCGCTCGCCGCCGCGGGGCCCCCGGAGGCGGGGCGGCCGGAGTTCCTGGAGTTCGGCACGATCGAGGCGAGCAAGCGGGCGGTGGCCTCGGGGCTCGGGATCGCGCTGCTGCCCCGGATCACCGTCTCCGAGGAGCTGGCGTCGGGGCAGCTGGTGGCGCTCGACTGGGAGGCGCCGTTCACGCTCTTCACGCAGCTCGCGTGGCGGCGGGGGAAGGCGCTTCCGGCGCACGTGCGACTGTTCGTGGAGCAGGCGCTGCGGCTCGCGCGAGAGTGACCTTCAGGCTCGCGAGGACGATCAGCGGTACGCCGAGCGCCTGGACGAGCCCGATGTGGTGCCCGTACACGGCCCAGTCGACGCCCATGGCGACGGCCGGGTAGACGAAGGCCAGCACGGCGATCTTCGGGGTCGGCAGCTTCGCGTAGGCGGCGTACATCATCACGTACATCAGTCCGGTGTGGACGAGCCCGAGCCCGGCGAGCCACGCCCACCCGGCGCCGAGGTCCGCCGCGGCCGACAGGTCCGCGAAGGGCAGCAGCAGCGGCACTCCGGCGGTGACCTGCACGAGCGCGATCAGATGGGGCCGTACGCCGGTGATCCGCTTGGTGACGAAGGTGGCGAGGGCGTAGAGGACGGCCGCTCCCAGCGCGTATCCGAGCCCGGCGAGGGACGCGGTGTCACCGGGCCGGACGCCGGAGACGAGCACGAGCCCGGCGAAGGCGACCGCCAGCCACCCGAGCTTCGCGCCGGAGATCCGCTCCCGGAGGAAGACCGCGCCGAGCAGCACGAGGAAGAACGGCTGCGTGTGGTAGACGACCGTGGCCAGCGAGATCGAGGTGGCCTCGTACGCCTCGAAGAGCAGCACCCAGTTGAAGACGATGAACACCCCGCCGAGCACCGCGAGCCCCAGCTTCCGCGCGGTGAGGCCGTGCCCGGTGAAGAACCCCCGCAGCAGGCTGTACGCCCCGAGCGCGGCGGCCCCGAGCAGGCAGCGGAAGAACACCACCTCGAAGGGCGAGGCGCCCGACTCGACGACGAACACGCCGAGGGTGCCCGACAGCACCATGGCGAGGGTCAGTTCGACGGTTCCCCTGGTCTCGTTTGTCATGCCGTCGACGCTACGAACGGGGGCGCCCGCCGGTCCACGGGCCAGTGGCCCGTCCTGCCGATGGGATCCATCGGCCGGGCCGATGGGTGCCGGAATAGCGTCGCGGGGCGCCGAGTTGGCAACGGAACACGACCTTTGGCGGCGCACCCACGACACCGGAGCAGACAGCCATGACCCTCGACGCCGGATCCGGCTCGGACCGCTCGTTCCTCTTCGTCCTCGGCAGCTCCCGCTCCGACGGCAACTCCGAACTCCTGGCCCGCGAGGCCGCCTCCCACCTCCCGGCCGGCGTCCCGCAGCGCTGGATCGACCTCAACCGCCTGGACCTCCCCGACTTCCAGGACGGCCGCCACGAGGACGCCGCCCGCACGCCGGGCGAGACGGAGGAGCTGCTGCGCCGGGCGACGGAGGAGGCCACCGACATCGTGATCGTCTCGCCCCTGTACTGGTACAGCCTCTCGGCCCAGACCAAGCGGTACCTCGACTACTGGTCGGGCTGGCTGAACGTGCCGGGCTCGGACTTCAAGGAGCGCATGGCGGGCGGCACGCTGTGGGGCGTGACGGCGATGGCGCACGACGAACACGTGGTCGCGGACGGCCTGGTGACCTCCCTCCACAACTCTGCGGCCTACCTCCGCATGCGCTTCGGCGGCGTCCTCACGGGCACGGCCTCCCGCGCGGGCCACATCCGCAACGACGCCCCCGCCCTGATCCGCGCCAAGACCTTCTTCGAGGGCCCGACCCCGCCGGCCCTCTTCCCCTACGAGAAGGCGGACGCGGCGGCGTGAGCTTCTCCGAGTCCTCCCAGCCGAGCGGTCAGAGACAGGTCACCTGGAGGACGTAGCCGCATTCGTAGCGTGGGACGAGAAGGAAGACGAACATCCCACCGGGGACGCGCACGTGTTCGCTCCGGGGGTTCTCCCCCTGGAACAGGGCGCCGTCGAGGTAGAGGCATTCCGCCGCTCTCACCAGTTCGTCGGCCTTCTTCTCCACTTCGGCGACGAAGGCCGGCGGGGCTCCCCCGATGACATGCTCCTCGCTGGGGTCGTACTCCCACCGCCAGCTCACCCGCCCACCGCCTCGTGAGCGGCACGGAGGATCTCCCCGGCGGCTCTGACGTGCCGGCGACTCTCCTCCGGGGTCCCCGCGGTCTGCGCCAGGTACTCGGCGCGGCGCAGCGCGCGGGCGGTGTCGGGGAACCGCTCGATCTCGATGACGGCGGCCCACTGGATCAGGAACATCCGCAGGGGAGCGATGTCGCTCTGTTCGATGGCCTCCGCCACGGCTGCTCGCTGACTGGCGTCCATCTCGGGCACCCGCTCGGGAGCCACGACCGCGAGGGCTGCGCGCAGCGCGGCGGGCGTTCGCTCGGGGCGCGGGATGAGTTCTCCGGCGTGGTCGGGCTGCGTCGTCACCATGTCCTCCAAGGGGTGCCCCGGCCAGCGTATCCAGCCGGAGGCCCGTCCGTACCGGGACCTCGCCACGGAGTACGGCGTCGCCCACCTGACCGTCCGCCGCGCCGCCCAGGTGCTGCGCGAGCGGAGCCCGGTCCTGACCGTTCACGGCAAGGGCACCTTCGTCGCCGGCCCGCTTCCGGGGGACGAGGGTCCGCACGAGGGGTGACGCCCCCGCCCAGCGGGGGAAGGCTCCCCCCATGGATCCCATGGAGCAGGAACAGGCACGGGAGTGGCTCGCCGTCGCCGTGGCCGAGGCGCGGGGCGGGCTCGCCGAGGGGGGGATTCCCATCGGGGCCGCCCTCTACGGGGCCGACGGCACCCTGCTCGGGCGCGGGCGGAACCGGCGCGTGCAGGGCGGGGACCCGTCGGCGCACGCCGAGACCGAGGCGTTCCGCGCGGCCGGGCGGCAGCGGTCGTACCGGGGGACGACCATGGTGACGACCCTGTCGCCGTGCTGGTACTGCTCCGGGCTCGTACGGCAGTTCGGGATCTCGCGGGTCGTCGTCGGGGAGGCGGAGACCTTCCGCGGCGGGCACGACTGGCTCGCGGAGCACGGTGTCGAGGTCGTGGTGCTCGACGACCCCGCATGCGTACGCCTGATGCGGGAGTTCATCGCCGACCGGCCCGCCCTGTGGAACGAGGACATCGGCGACGAGTGAGGCGCGGGCGCCGCCACGGTCCGGCAACGCCTTCACAACGGACCCGAAAAGGCGACCGCTTTGCCAACACACCCTCGATATCCTGGAGTTCACTGTGACGGGGGTGGCAGGGCGTGGACAGGGAACTGTACGGCCGCGACGCGGTGCTCGATCCGGGGGGACTCGTCGCGCGGCTCGTGGGACTCACCCGGCACGGCGCCGCGCGCGTCGCGTACGAGCACGGGGACGACCCGCCCGTGACGGTCTTCACCGGCGGACGCGGCATGGGCAAGACGGTCCTGCTCAAGGAGGTCCGCAACCGCTACAAGGGGTACACCCCGCTCGCCCTGCTCGACTGCGCGCACATCGAGCCGCCGGCCGACCACGGGCCGGGCTGGACCCCGGTGACCGGCGCGCTCGCCGAGCTCGCGGTGCAGCTGTCGCCGAAGGTGCTGGCCGCACGGCCGGTGCAGTTCCCGCGGCTCTCGCTGGGGCTCGTCGCCGTCGCCGCGCTCGGCTGGTCCAGGGAGGACGACGAGCGGGCCCGGCGCGACCTCCAGCGGCTCGGGCCGCTGCTCGCGACCGTCGACGCGACGAAGGCGGCCGCCGCGACCTGGGTGAGCCGGGTCCTCGCCAAGCTCGCCGCCACCTTCGCCGAGTCCTCCGCGCCGCTCGCCGGGCTGGTCGCCGAGGCCACGGTGGAGACGGTCCTGGAGGAGTTCTTCGGCCGCTTCCGGCAGTCCCCGGACGCCTACTACGGCGGGTACCGCAACGCCGGCGGCCGCGGCAGGGCCGGACTCCAGCAGCTCGCCGTCGACTTCGCCCGGGACGACAGGCGCCGGGAGGCGGAGGACTTCCTCGTCGGCGCGCTGGTCGAGGACCTGGTCCGCGCCTACACCGGCATCCTGCAGCGCGGCGCCCGCATCGGACGGCCCGTCGTCCTCCTCGACAACGCCCACGAGCCGCTCGGCCGACGGCTCGTCGAACCGATTCTGCGGGCGCGCGCGGGCGGCCGCCGCGACCGGGTGGTCGTCCTCGCCACCTCCCGCGTCCCCACCCACGAGGGGCTGCGGAACGCCACCCGCGCCCGGCTCCCGGAGACCGCGCACCGGGCGCCCTGCCCGCGCGACACCCGCGTCGGCTCCGGCATCCTGGCCGTCGAGCTCACCCCGCTCTCCCCCGCCCAGACGCGGGCCGTCTTCGACCGGCACGACCCGGCCGGCCGCGCACCCGCCGAGCTGGCCCGCGCCGTTCACCGGCTCACCGGCGGCCGCCCCCTCGGCGTCGCCCTCCTCGGGCGGGCCGCGGGCGAGGCGCCGCCGGAGGTCCGGGCCCGCCTCACGCCGGGCGGGCTGCTCGACCTGACCGTCGAACTGCGCGAGGACACCGCACCGGTGCCGGTCGCGCCCACCCTGCTCGCCGAGCTGTTACCCGTACGGCGCCCCGGCCCGTACGCCGTGCTGGCCGCCGCCCACGACGAGGAGTCCGCCCGGATGCTGGCCCACGCCCGGCTCCCCGGCGAGTCCCTCGACGGCGACGTCGCCCTCCGCGTACGCGACGGGCTGCGCGCCGAGAACTGGGCCGAGGGCCCGGACCACTTCGTCGCCGACCCACTCCTGCGCGCCCTGCTCCTGCACCGGCTCCGCTTCGAGGACGACGACCATCCCCAGTACGCCTCCTGGCACGCCGTCCACGAGACCCTCCACCGGCACTACGGGCCCGCCACCGGCCCGCACCGGCTCCACCACGACCTGGCCCTCGGCCGCACCGAACCCGCCGTCACCCACCTGCGGCTCACCTTCCCCGAGCGGGACGTGCTCGGCTGGCTCGGCACCCTCCGGTTCCTCGCCGCCGCCCCGTACCCGCGCGAACGGCACGGGACCGGGCCCGACCCGCGCCGGGCCGTCGCCCTCGGTCAGGGTCCCGACGGTCCGCCCGCGGGCCTCGACACCGACGCCACCGAACTCCACCTGTCCGTACGGCGCCTGCTGCACGCCGTATGGCTGCTCACCGATCCGCTCGCCCTGCCCGACGAGGACGTGGCCGACCGCCTCGCGCACGAGCTGCGCCGGCTCTCCGGCCGGCACCTCACGGGCAGCGGTCCGCTGTGGGACGCGGCCACCCACTGGCCGCGCGACATCCGCGCCTGGCGGGAGCTGTCGCTGCCGCCGGGCCGCGAGGACGGAGTCTGACGCCATGCTGGAACGGCTGCGCCGCCGCGTCTTCTGGACGCCGCGCCAGAAACTGATCACCTCGACCGTCGTGGCCGCCCTCGTGCTGGGGCTCGGCGGCTACGGCATCGCCCGCCTCGGCACCCCGGAGGACCGTTCCTGCGCGCCGGGCGTCGCCCGCCCGCAGGACAGCTCCGAGTGCGTCGGCGTCAACGGCGACGGCTACGCCTTCGGGGTCCCCGAACTCGCCGAGATCGCCGGGGCCATCGGCAGCGAGAACGCCACCCTGAAGGCCGACGAGTACGCCACGGTCGCCCTCCTCCTGCCGCTGACCTCGCCCGACCGCGGCATGCGCGAGAAGGTGCTGCACGAACTCCAGGGCGCCTACGCCTACCAGTACCGGGCCAACCACCACTCCAACAGCGAGATGCCCCGCATCCGGCTCGTCCTCGCCAACACCGGCAAGGGCAACGCCCACTGGCGGACCACCGTCGACCAGCTCCGGTCCATGACCGGCGCTCCCGACCGGCTGCGGGCCGTCTCCGGCGTCGCCACCTCCTCCTCGGAGGTACGGGAGGCGGTCGCCGCGCTCACCGCGGACGACGGGATCGCCGTCGTCGGCACCACGATCACCGCCGACGACATCGCCAACGGGCCGGGCGCCGGGCACAACCGCTTCCCCGGCCTCGCCCGCGTCTCCCCCACCAACGGCGACGAGGCCAAGGCCCTCGCCCACTTCGGCCGGGTCGACGCCGCCAAGGCCTTCCTCGTCCAGGACACCCGGACCGGCGACCACTACACCGACACCCTCAAGGCGGCCTTCGCCGCCAACCTCAAGGGCGCCCCGCACGAGCCGGCCCTCTTCACCTCGCCCGCCGACCCCACCGAGGAGGGCACCACCGCCAACACCTTCCGGCAGATCACCCACCTCATCTGCGACACCCGCGCCGAGACCGTCTTCTTCGCCGGCCGCCACACCCAGCTCCGCCAGTTCATCAACGCCCTCGGCGCCCGCGGCTGCACCGATCGCGCCTTCACCGTCCTGACCGGCGACGAGGGCTCGTACCTCGGTGCGGACGAGCGGCTGAACCGGGCCGCGCTGCGGGCGAAGCTGACCGTCCGCTACGCCGCCCTCGCCCACCCCGACGCCTGGAAGCGGGCGCCCGGCCGGACGGTCCCGGCCACGGGCGGCTCCGTCGCCGCGTACGACACCTTCCTGGAGGACATCGCGCGCGCCTCGAAGAAGCCGGTGCCGCTCGCCGACGGGCAGGCGATCGTCGCGTACGACGCGATGGCGACGGCGGTCCACGCGATCCGGCAGGCCACCCCGAAGGACGCCCGCCACCCGGAGCTCGCGGACGTCGTCACCCAGTGGCCGCAGGTGAAGGGCTCGCTGCGGGTGGAGGGCGCGAGCGGCTGGATCTGCCTGGACAACTACGGCAATCCGTACAACAAGGCGGTGCCGATCGTGGAGCTGGCCCTGGACGGCTCCCAGCGCTTCGTCCAGATCGCCTGGCCGGAGGGCCGCCCGCCCGCGGAGTCCTGCCTGCCGCCGAAGAAGGGCTGACCGGCCGGGCGTCCGGGCGGACCGGTCCACCGGCCGCCCGGGGGCCCGTGCCGGCTCAGACGCCGGCGTAGGAGTGCTTGCTGCTGACGAAGATGTTGACGCCGTAGTAGTTGAAGAGGAAGCAGCCGAAGGCGATGAGCGCGATGTACGCGGCCTTGCGCCCCTTCCAGCCGGCCGTGGCGCGCGCGTGCAGGTACGCGGCGTAGCCGACCCAGGTGATGAAGGACCAGACCTCCTTGGCGTCCCAGCCCCAGTAGCGGCCCCAGGCGTCGCCCGCCCAGATCGCGCCCGCGATGATCGTGAACGTCCACAGCGGGAAGATCGCGGCGTTGACGCGGTACGCGAACTTGTCGAGGGTCGCGGCGGCCGGCAGGCGCTCCAGGACGGAGCGGGCGAAGGCGCTCGGGGTGCCGCCCGCGGCGAGCTTGTTCTCGTACGAGTCGCGGAAGAGGTACAGCAGGGTGGCGACCGCGCCGAGGTAGAGCACCGCGCCGCAGAAGATGGCGGTGGAGACGTGGATCCACAGCCAGTACGAGTCGAGGGCGGGAACCAGCTGGTCGCTCTCGGTGTAGAGCAGGGTGGTCGCCACGCCGAGGTCGAGCAGGACCGTCGTCACCAGCGGCAGGCCGATCCAGCGCACGTTCTTCCCGGCGAGGAGGAAGGCCAGGTACACGCCGACCGCCACCGTGGAGAAGGTGGTGGAGAACTCGTACATGTTGCCCCAGGGGGCGCGCTGCACGGAGATCGCGCGGGTGACCACGCCGGCCGCCTCGATCGCGAAGGCGAGGACGGTGAGGGAGATCGCGATCCGGCCGTACAGGTCGCCCTTGACCGTGCCGCCGGCGGCGCCGGGGCCGTCCGCCACGTCACGGGTGCCCGCGGCGGAACGCGTGACGACCTTCGGCTTGTCCAGGACGGCGGTGCCGCCCGCGCCCTTGGTGCGCACGGTCACCGCGGGTGCGGCCGCCGCGGTCTCCCGGGTCAGGGCGGCGGCGGTGCGGCCGACCTTGCTGCGGCTGCCGAACACCCACTCGGCGATGTGGGCCAGGAAGGCCAGGGTGTAGACGGCCATCGAGGAGTAGACGAGCGTGTTGCTCATCTGCGCCAGGCCCTCGTTGGTCGTGGCGGCGAGGATCACTTCTCGGCCCCTTCTTCTGCTGCTTCTTCGGCAGGTTCCGGCGCCGGGGGCGCCTGTGCGGTGAGCGTGACCGCGAGCTCGGCCAGCTCCTCGGGGAGCTTGGCGGAGTCACTCCGGCCGAGCCCCGCCATCTCGACGACGGTGACGCCGTCCTTCCCCCGTACGGCCCTGACCCAGATCCGGCGCCGCTGGATGAACAGCGAACCGGTCAGGCCGGCGATCGCGGCGACGGCGCCCGCGAGGGCCAGGCCGTTGCCGGGCTGCTGCGAGATCTGGAAGCTCGCCCACTCCTTGATCTCCTTCTCGAAGGTGATCGAGCCGGCACCGTCGGGCAGGGTCATCGTCTCGCCGGGCCGCATGCGCTGGGCGACTCCGGTGCCTCCGTCGACCTTGAACTGGGTCATCTTGGAGGTGTCCAGCTGGTACACGTTCTGCGGTAGACCGGAGTTGACGCGCAGGTCGCCGTGGTAGCCGGTGAGGGCCATGACCGGGAAGTCCAGGGCGGGGAACTGGGAGAACATGCTGCCCTGCCCGGCGCCCGCGAAGGTCGGCACGAAGAAGGCCTGGAAGCCCAGCTGCTCCTTCTTGCCGTTCTTGTCGCGGTAGCCGTCCATGACCTTGATCGCGCCGGTCGAGGTGATGTTGTTGTCGATCGGCAGGAGCGGCACGGCGCCGTGGAAGACGACCTTGCCGCGGCCGTCCTTGACGGTGACGACGGGCGCGTACCCGTGGGCGATCAGGTAGACCTTCGACTCGCCGACCTTCAGCGGCTCGTTGACCCGGATGATCGCCTTGCGGTCCTTCGCGTCTCCGTCGGAGTACGTGACGGCCGCCTCGAACGTGCGCGGGGTACCGCGCTGCGGGCCGCTCTGCTCGTACGTGCCGGTGAAGGTGTCCAGGGTGAAGCTGAACGGCTCCAGCTCGTCGGTGCCGAACTGGGAGCCGGACTTGAAGTCGTCGTACTGGGTGAGCGTGTTGGAGAAGCCGTCGCCCTCGACGACCAGCTTGCCGCCCTCGGACTTGAACAGCTGGCCCCAGGCGAAGGCGACCAGCATCACGATCAGGGCGATGTGGAAGACCAGGTTCCCGGCCTCGCGGAGGTAGCCCTTCTCGGCGGCGACGGCGTCGTCGACGGCGTGGGCGCGGAAGCGGCGGCCCTTGAGGACGGCGAGCGCGGCCTCCCTGACCTCCTCGGGCGCGGCCTCGGTCCGCCAGGTCGTGTACGCGGGGAGGCGGGTGAGGCGCCCGGGGGCGCGCGGCGGCCGGGAGCGGAGCTGGCCGACGAACTGCCAGGTGCGCGGCACGATGCAGCCGATGAGGGAGACGAACAGCAGGATGTAGATCGCGGAGAACCACGCCGAGCTGTAGACGTCGAAGAGCTGGAGCTTCTCGTAGATCGGGGTGAGGGTCTCGTGGGCCCGCTTGAAGTCCGCGACCTTCATCTCGTCCGCGCTGGTCTGCGGGACGAGCGAGCCCGGGACGGCGCCGAGGGAGAGCAGGAAGAGGAGGATCAGCGCGACCCGCATGGAGGTCAGCTGCCGCCAGAACCAGCGGATCCAGCCGACGACACCGAGGGTGGGGCCGCCGACGGTCCCGTCCCGGCCCTCCTCGTGGCCCTCCTCCCGGGGCGCGGTGGACAGCTGGGCCCCGGCGTCCCCGAGGTGGTCGGGGTGCTCCGCGTCGCCCCGGTCGTCCCCGTCGCGCTTCGTGTCGGTTGTGCTCATGGAACTCAGATCCCCACCGTGAAACCGTTGGACCAGCCCTGCATCGTGGCGACCATGCTGTCCCAGGCGCCTGTGAGGAGCAGGACGCCGGTGACGATCATCATGCCGCCGCCGATCCTCATCACCCACACGTAGTGCTTCTTGACCCAGCCGAAGGCGCCGAGCGCCTTGCGGAAGGCTATGGCGGCGAGGACGAAGGGCACGCCGAGGCCCAGGCAGTACGCGAAGGCGAGCAGCGCCCCGCGTCCGGCGCTGGCCTGCTCCAGGGCGAGCGCGTTCACCGAGGCGAGGGTCGGGCCGATGCACGGCGTCCAGCCGATGCCGAAGAGCGCGCCGAGCAGCGGGGCGCCGACGAGTCCGGCGACGGGCTTGCGGTGGAAGCGGAACTCGCGCTGGGTGAACCAGGGCATGAGGCCGAGGAAGAAGACGCCCATGAGGACCATGACCACGCCGAGGACGGTGGTGAGGGTCTCGCGGTACTCCTGGAGCGTCGAGCCGAAGTAGCCGAAGAGCGCGCCGCCGGAGACGAAGACGGCGGTGAAGCCGAGGACGAAGAGGGCGGCGCCCGCGGTCATCCGGCCGCGGCGGCTCTCGGCGAGGTCGGTGCCGGTGACGCCGGTGACGTACGAGAGGTAGCCGGGGACGAGCGGCAGCACGCAGGGCGAGAAGAAGGAGACCAGGCCGCCGAGGACGGCGACGGGTACGGCGAGCAGCAGGGCGCCGCTGGTGACCGTCTCGTTCACGGGCTCACTTCTCCTTGAGGAGCGGCTCGATCATCGAACGGAGCTTGCCCTCGTCGATCGCCATGAGCGCGCGGGCGGCGATCTTGCCCTCCTTGTCGAGGACGACGGTGGAGGGGATGCCCTGGAGGCTCAGGGTGCCCTTGGGGAAGCCGAAGAGGATCAGCTTGCCCTGTGGGTCGTAGAGGCTCGGGTAGGGGACCTGGTAGTCCTCTTCGAAGGTGAGCGCCTGCTGCTTGTTGGCGTCGCGGGTGTTGAGGCCGACGAACGCCACGTCCTCGCCCTTGAGGTCGTTGGCGACCTTGGCGAAGTGCGAGGCCTCGGCGCGGCAGGGGCCGCACCAGGAGCCCCAGGCGTTGAGCACGACGACCTTGCCCTTGAGGTCGGCGACGTCGAGCCGCTCCCCGTCGAGGGTCTCGCCGGCGATCTGGTTGATCGACTCGCGCTCGCCCTTGGCGACGGTGGAGATGCCGCCCTTGCTGGTGACGTAGTTGGTGTTGCCGCCGCCGGAGGTGCCGTTGCCGTCGCCGCCGCACGCGGAGAGCGCGAGGGCGGCGGACAGCGCTCCGACGGCGACCAGGGTGCGCCGGGTGCTCTGGCTCCGCCGGGTGCGTCGGGTGCGTCGAGGGGCACGGCTAAGGCTCATGTGAAAAGTTTCGCATGGGCGTTTGGGGGATCTTGGGCACCCCCCTACGTGCCCGTAACGCCCGTTGTCAAGATCGGCTAAGCGGCGGGGGTTCCGGTGGCGGCGGGGGTGAGGAAGCCGTTCCAGCCGCCGGCCGGGTTCTGACCGACCTCCAGGGTACGGAGCTTGGCGAGGATCTTCGGGTCCTGGACGTCCAGCCAGTCGGTGAACTGGCGGAAGGAGACGAGCCTCACGTCCTTCTTCCCGGCCATGTGCTTGAGGGCCTCCTCGACGGCGTCCATGTAGATGCCGCCGTTCCACTGCTCGAAGTGGTTGCCGACGAAGAACGGCGCGCGGTTCGTCTCGTACGCCCGCCGGAAGCCGGCGACGAGGGCGTCGGTGGCCTGCTTGCGCCAGCCCGGGTAGCGGGACGGCATGCCCTTCGTCGTGTTCTGCGACTGGTTGGCGAGGATGTTGTAGTCCATGGACAGGACCTCGAAGGAGTGCCCGGGGAACGGGACGGCCTGGAGGGGCAGGTCCCAGATGCCCTGGCGCTTGACGGGCCAGACCTGGCGGCCGCCGGGCGAGCTGGCGTCGTAGCGCCAGCCGAGCCGCTTGGCGGTGGGCAGCAGGTTGTCCTGGCCGAGGAGGCAGGGGGTGCGGCCGCCGACGAGCTCCTTGGAGTAGTCGAAGGGCAGCGGGTCGAGGTCGGTCCAGCCGCTGTTGGTCTTCCACTCGGTGACGAACTTCACCGCCTGGTCGATCTCGCTCTGCCACTGCGCCGGGGTCCAGTTCCCGACGGAGCCGGAGCCGCCGCAGAAGTGCCCGTTGAAGTGGGTGCCGATCTCGTGGCCCTCGAGCCAGGCCTGGCGGACGTACTTCAGGGTGTCCTTGATGTGGTCGTCGGTGAGGTAGCCGATGTCGGAGGCGCCGACGCGGTTGTTCGGGGGGTGGTAGAGGTTCTTCTTGGACTCGGGGAGGAGGTAGATCCCGGAGAGGAAGAACGTCATGGCCGCGTCGTGGTTCTTGGCGAGTTCCAGGAAGCGGGGGAAGAGGCCGTTGCCGACCTCTCCGGCGCCGTCCCAGGAGAAGACGACGAACTGCGGCGGGGTCTGGCCGGGTTCGAGCGGGACCGGGGCGTCGGGCTGGTGGGGCTGCTTGCCGGTGTCGGCGGTGGAACCGTCACCGATGAGCTTGGCGTCGTCCTTGGTCGGGGCGGGCGTCGTGGGGTTCTGCGTCCCGGCGTCACCACCCTTGCCGGGTCCGGAAGTTCCCTTTTTGTCCCCTTCGCCTGTTCCGCACCCGGCGATTCCGAGTGCGGCGGCCGCACCGACACCCGCTCCGAGAAGGCCCCTTCGACTGATCCCGCGCATGACATCCCCATTCGCGCTGACGTATGACCGAAACGTCATCCAAACCGACAATGAGTGAGATGCGGGGATGAACACGGAGGTTCCGGTCACTCGCACAAAAATTTCAGGGCGATCGAAAGTCGTGTGTGTCTTTCGATCGCCCTGAACTGTGGAGGGCCGGGCGCCCCCTGTCCAGGGGGCGCGTCCCTCGGGCGCGCGTGGGTCGGCCGGGACGGGGTGCCCGGCCGGACCTTGGAGGGGCCGCGGGGCGGGGTCAGGCGCCGGGGCGGGGTCAGGCGCCGAAGGCCTTCGCCTTGCCCTTCACGGGCTTCGCGCCCGCCCGCAGGTGCACCGGCACCAGGTCGAGCGCGGGCTCGCTGTACCCGACCGAGACGATCCGGTCACCGCGGTACGTGAACGAGGTCAGCGAGGCGAGCGTGCACTGGCGCCGCCGCGGATCGTGCCAGAGCCGCCGCTTCTCCACGAAGCTGCGGACGATCCAGATCGGCAGCTGGTGGCTGACACAGACCGCCTCGTGGCCGCGCGCCGCGTCCTTCGCCGCGTCCAGCGCGCCCATCATCCGGACGACCTGCTCGACGTACGGCTCGCCCCAGGACGGCTGGAACGGGTTGGTCAGGTGCTTCCAGTTGCCCGGCTTGCGCAGCGCGCCGTCGCCGACGCCGAACGTCTTGCCCTCGAAGACGTTGCCCGCCTCGATGAGCCGCTCGTCGGTCGCGAGCTCCAGGTCGTGGGACGCGGCGATCGGCGTCGCCGTCTCCTGCGCCCGCTCCAGCGGGGAGGCGACGACGTACGTGATGTCCCGGCCCGCCAGGTGCTCGGCGACCCGGTCCGCCATCTGCCGGCCCAGCTCGGAGAGGTGGTAGCCGGCCCGGCGGCCGTACAGCACGCCGTCCGGGTTGTGCACCTCGCCGTGCCGCATCAGGTGGACGACGGTGACGTCGTCCGGACTCTTCGCCCCGGCCTTCTCCCTGGCGTCGCTGCGCGTCGGGTCGACGCTCGTGGGGTCGACATCCGTGGGGTCGACGCTCGCGGGATCGGCGTTCCTCGCGTCGGCGTTCCTCGCGTCGGTGCTCATGCCGTGGCCTCCGCGGCGGCGCGGGCGGCGGCCGGCAGGGCGGCGGCGATCCGCTCGACCGCGCGCTCGTCGTGCGCCGTCGACACGAACCAGGACTCGAAGGCGGACGGCGGCAGGTAGACCCCGTCGGCCAGCATCGAGTGGAAGAACGCGTTGAAGCGGAACGCCTCCTGCTTCTTCGCGTCGTCGTAGTTCCGCACCTCGTCGGCGGTGAAGAACACCGAGAACATGTTCGACGCCGTCTGGAGCCGGTGTGCCACGCCCTCCTTGGCGAGCGCGCCCGTCACCAGGCCCTGGATCTCCTTCGAGACCGCGTCGACCTTCGCGTACGCCGCGTCGTCGAGCAGCCGCAGCTGCGCGAGCCCCGCGGCCGTCGCGATCGGGTTACCGGACAGCGTGCCCGCCTGGTAGACCGGGCCGGCCGGGGCCAGGTGCCCCATGACGTCGGCGCGGCCGCCGAACGCCGCCGCCGGGAAGCCGCCGCCCATGACCTTGCCGAAGGTCATCAGGTCGGGCTTCACGCCGTCGACGCCGTACCATCCGGCCCGCGAGGTGCGGAATCCGGTCATCACCTCGTCGGAGATGTACAGCGCGCCGTTCTCCCGGCACAGGTCCGCCAGGCCCTGGTTGAAACCGGCCACCGGCGGGACGACGCCCATGTTGCCCGGCGAGGCCTCCGTGATCACGCACGCGATCTCGCCCGGGTGCGCGGCGAACGCCGCCCGGACCGCCTCCAGGTCGTTGTAGGGCAGCACGATCGTGTCGCCCGCCTGCGCGCCCGTCACGCCGGGCGTGTCGGGCAGCCCGAAGGTCGCCACGCCGGAACCGGCCGCGGCGAGCAGCGCGTCCACGTGGCCGTGGTAGCAGCCGGCGAACTTGACGACCTTGGCGCGCCCGGTGAAACCGCGGGCCAGCCGGATCGCCGACATGGTCGCCTCGGTGCCGGAGGAGACGAGCCGCACCTGTTCGACGGGCTCGATCCGGCCCACGATCTCCTCGGCGAGCGCCACCTCGCCCTCGCCGGGCGTGCCGAAGGAGGTGCCACGGGCCACCGCGGCCTGCACCGCGGCGGTCACCTCGGGGTGCGCGTGGCCGAGGATCATCGGTCCCCACGAGCAGACGAGGTCGACGTACTCGCGACCGTCCGCATCGGTGAGGTACGGACCGGTACCGGACACCATGAAACGGGGCGTTCCGCCCACGGCCCGGAAGGCGCGGACCGGTGAGTTCACGCCGCCGGGCGTCACAACGGAAGCGCGGTCGAAAAGCGTCTGTGAGACTGGGGCTTCGTATGAATACGACACAGTGATCCTGACCTGCGAGTACGACGTCTGATACGGAGGGACGGTGTGGGCACCCTGTGAATTACGCCGGGGCGTCTGTCCTCCGCGTCTGCGAAACTGGGGCGTCATAGGGATGGCTCACGGAATCCATGGTGTCAGAGGCCACGACGTTCTTGCGGACAGGTGTTTCACCGTACGAACGTGGGGGAGGTCACTGACACGATGATCGGGTTGCGCGGCGGGGTCGTGTTGCCGAGAAAAAGCAGTCGGGTGGAGATATGCATCGCGGTGGCGGACCGGGCGAGGGGACGGACGACCTGGGTCCTGGGCCTTCCCGGCGGGGGAGGCACCGGCGCCGGCGCACGGAGGAGCCGGCACCCGCGGAGAGCCGGGCGACCCCCGACCCCGTGGCGGACGCCGCTCCGACGGGCGGGGGCCGGAGCTTGGGGGTGACGTACAAGTACTTCGGCGCGCCCAACAGCGCGACGGCGGCCCAGGTCCCGATCTCGATGCGCCCGGAGGAGCTCGGCGGTGACGAGCTCGGCATGGGCGGCATGTTCACCAAGATCAAGCCGGAGACGATAGCGGCGATGGTCCTGACGGGCATCCAGGGCATGCCCCTGCACAAGGTGCCCCCGCTGGAACTGGTCGTCCTGCACCCGGACTACGCGGTGGTGAAGCTGCCGATGACGGTGGTCGACCCGCTGCGCGGCATCGGCGAGGAGTCGGTCGGCGCCGCCGCCTTCATCTGGTCCACGGTCCCGGACCGGGGCGGGCCGCGCGACGCCTTCGACGTCTACCAGCTGCTGCACGAGTGGCAGGACTTCTCCGTCCGCCTCCACGAGGCGGGACACCAGCCGTACTGCCTGGTCTGGCCCTGAGGTTCCGCGCTTCGCCACGTTTCGCGGTGCTTCGCCGTGTCTCGCCGCGTTTCGCCGCATGTCCGGCGCTCATCGATGATGAAGTACGGACAAAAGGTATGTATGCACGGGTGTGTGTGCACGGGTGTGTGCACGGGTGTGTGCACGGAGCGCGGAAGGAACCGAGGCCGTGAGCGGAGCACAAGCAGCAGGGCGGGGAGCGGTTCATGAGGGCGGGCGCCGCCCGCGCCCGGCGGGCGAGCCCCTGCAGATCGCCGAGGTCGCGGCGCGGACGGAGCTGCCCCTCCGCACCATCCGGCAGTACGAGGACAGCGGCCTGGTCGTGCCGTCCGCGGCCTCCCCGGGCGGTTTCCCGCTCTACACGGACGCGGACGTGTCCCGGCTGATGGTGATCCGCCGCATGAAGCCGCTCGGCTTCACGCTGGAGGAGACCCGCGAGCTCCTCACGGCCGTCGACCGCCTCGCCGCCGACCGGCCGGGCTCGGACACGGAGCTCACCCCGCCGGAACGCGACGCGATCGTCTCCCGCATCCGCCGCTACGAGGAGGCCGCGGCCGAACGGGTCGCCGAACTCCGCGCCCAGCTCACCCGCGCCGAGGAGTTCGCCTCCTCCCTCCGCTCCTGCCTGACGGGCGCGTAGGCACTCGGCGGGCGGGCCGGGGGTCGGGGGCGGGGGTCGGGGGTCAGGGCCTGGTCAGGGCTCGGGGGGCGGGGCCCTGGTCAGGGCTCGGGGGTCAGGGCGGTCGCCAGGTCCCGGAAGAAGCGGGCGTACGCGGCGGCGCTGGGCGGGGTCTCGGGGCTCCAGGGGGCGAGCCGGACGGCGGCCGGCAGCGCGCCGGGCACCTCGGTCGGCGGGACGGCGTTGGTCCGGTCGTCGAAGAGCACGAGGTCCGCTCCGAGTTCGGCGGCGCGCTCCCAGTCGGCCGTGAGCCAGCTCGCGCCGGTCCCGGGTCCCGGGTCGACCAGCCGGACGCCGAGTGCGGCGAGCCGGACCAGTTCGGGCCAGGCCTCTGGCCGGGCGAGGTGCACCTGGTCGGGGCCCGCCCCGGAGAGCGCGAGGACCCGGGTTCCGGCCCCGGGCCCGGTGGCCGTCGCCCTGAGCGCGGCCTCGGCGTCCGCCGGCGCGGAGCCCGGGCCCGCGGTCGGCGCCGCCGCGCCGCCCAGCGTCCCGGCCAGCTCGGCGAAGCGGTCGAGGATCGCGGTCAGGGGCGACTCGTTGCCGACCGAGAGGGCGACGAGCGGCACCCCGAGGCGCTCGGCGACCGCCTCGTCCAGCGCGTACGGACTCTTCCCGTCGTACGTCACGTCCACGACCAGCTCCGGGCGCAGCTCCCGCAGGGCGCTCTCGTCGAGGCTCCGCCCGGGTCCGAGGTACGGGACGCCCGCTTCCGCGAGCCCGCCCGCCTTGGCCGGATCCAGCCCCTCGCCGTCGTGTCCCGATCCGTACACGGCGACCGGTGTCACCCCCAGGTCGAGCAGGGCCGCCCCGGCCCGTACGTACGCGACCACGCGCTCCGGCACGCGCGCCGCCCCCGCCCGCACCCCCCTGTCGTCGCCGAACCCCCATGCCTGCGTTCCGGACATGCGACTGCCCCCTCCCCGGCCGGAATCTGCCTCTTCCGCCACCTTGGAGTGGTTCCCCGGCCCGCACAAGAGGGCCTGTCGCCCCTGTGGAGAACCGTCCCTCCGGGACTTTCGCCCTCCGGGCCCCCTGCCGAAAGTCCCCCAGGGTGGTGTTAACTGAACGCGTCGGGAGGAAGCAGTAGGAATCGTCAGCGCCGCCGTCCCCGGCGCGCCCCTGCCAGGGCGTCCCGTGTCGCGGCCCTCACGCCCTGGAGTGAGCCATGTCCTTGCCCGGCCAGTTCTCGGATCCCCGGGTCATCACGCTCTTCGGCCTCCTCGCCGTCTCCGCGACGGTGTGGCTGGCCTTCGGCCTGCGCGCCCGCGCCCGCCGCGCGGGGTCGGCCACGCCGCTGGAGCGCGTCTGGCACCCCCAGGAATCGGTCCCCCTGACCCCCGCCGAGGAGCGGGCCTTCGGCCAGGTCGCCGCCCGTCTGTCGCCGGGTTCGGCGGGCCGCCCGCGCTGAGGCCCGCGGAAGACCCGGGGGCACGGGGCCGGGGTGCCTCAGCCGGTCCAGGCGCGCGGGTCGCGCCCGGTGGTGGTGAGCAGCCGCTCGAACGCGGTGGCGTCGGCGGGCGTCTCGACGACCTCCCCGAAGACCTTCATCGAGCGGGCCATGGGCGCCATCCGCTCCACCTCCTCCAGGAGCCCGGCCACGACCGCCGGGTCCGGCTCGAAGGGACGCCCGGTGGCGCGGGCGAGGTCCCACGCGTGCACGGTGAGGTCGAGCAGGACCATCGCCCCGACCGTCCGCGCGGGCAGCTCCATGGCTCCGGTGGTGCCCTCGTCGGCGCCGGGTGCCGACCAGGCGGCGACCAGCTTCCGTGTCTCGTCCGCGAACCGCTCGCGCCACGCGGGGTCGGCGAGACGGTCGGGGGTGTCGGAGAAGTCGGCCGGCTGCTTGGCCGCGAGCGCCTGGAAGTTCACGACGACGGCGAAGAGGTGGTTGAGCAGGTCGCGGACGTCGTACTCGGCGCAGGGGGTGGGCGCGCCGAGCGAGGTGTCCTCGGTCGAGTCGATCAGGGGGTGGCGTGGGCGGCCGCGATGCGGAGCAGCTCGCCGACGCGGGGCTGGTCGGGCCGGCTGGGCTGGTTGTCGTAGGTCATGGGCTGACGCTAGGGAGCCTCCCCGCCCGCGTCTTGAAGAAACGCGCCACGCCCCCGATCCGGACCCTGATCCGCCCCTGAGACGGCCCGGAGACGGCGCGAAGAGGGCCCGGAGACGGCGCGCGGGGTCCTGGAGCGAGCGGGCCTAGCATGCGGGCATGCCCGCTGCCGCCTCCTTCCCCGCCCCCGCCTTCGGCCCGGGTCCGCGCCGGGACACCCGGGGCATCGTCGACCCGGCGGAACTGCTCGCCCGCGTCCGTTTCCGCCGCCATGCTCCGGTGGCGCCGGAGCTGCGGCCGTACCTGGAGCACTACTGGCTGATCGACTGGGAGCTCTCGGAGCCGTACGCGACCCACGTCCTCCCGCATCCGTCGGTGAACGTCGTCTTCCAGCGGTACGGCCCCGGCCCCGGGGCCTCGGCGGAGGTCGCGGGGGTCGGGCTCGGGCTGTTCACGAAGAGGTTGTCGGGCCGCGGCCGGGTCTGCGGCGTGCAGTTCCGGCCCGGCGGCTTCCGGCCGTTCGCGCCCGCGCGGCCGGTCTCGGCGTGGACGGACCGCCGGGTCCCGCTCGCCGAGGTCTTCCCGGGGGCCGACGCGGACGGGGGCGCCCTCGCGGCGGTGCTGGACCCGGACGCCGACCACGCGCGCGTGGCGGCCCTCGACGCCTTCCTCCTCGCCCGCGGTCCCGTCGTCGACCCGGTGGCCGAGCAGGCGATGGAGCTGGTGCAGCTGATCCGGACGGACCGCACGATCCGCCGGGTCGCCGCGCTCTGCGCCGCCTCCGGTCTCCCGGCCCGTTCGCTCCAGCGGCTCTTCGCGACCCACGTGGGCGTGGGCCCGAAGTGGGTCGTCCTGCGCTACCGCATCCACGAGGCGCTGGAGCGCGCCGGCTCCGCGGAGGACGGCGACACCACGGACTGGGCGGGTCTCGCGGCCGACCTGGGCTACAGCGACCAGGCCCATCTCGTACGGGACTTCACGGCGACGATCGGCCTCTCGCCGACGGCGTACGCGCGGGGCCTGTCGGTGCCCTGACCTACGGTGCGGTCATGGACGACGACACCACATCCCCGCCCGTGCGCCTGGAAGCCTGGTCCGAGGGTGACGCGGAGCTGCTGCGGGCCCTGAACTCACCGGAGTCGACGGCGCACCTCGGCGGCCAGGAGACCGAGGAGCAGCTCGCCCGGCGCCACAGGCGGTACGTGGAGCTGAGCGCGGACGGGACGGGTGCGGGGCGCATGTTCCGGATCGTTTTGCTGCCGGAGGAGACCGTGGCGGGCAGCATCGGCTTCTGGGCGCGGACCTGGGAGGGCGAGGAGGTGTACGAGACGGGCTGGTCGGTGCTGCCCGGCTTCCGGGGCCGGGGCGTGGCGACGGCAGCCACGCGCGCGGTGGCGGCCGCGGCGCGGGAGACCGGCCTGCGCCGCCGTCTGCACGCGTTCCCGTCGGTGGGGAACGCCGCGTCGAACGCGGTGTGCCGGAAGGCGGGGTTCGAGCTGGTCGGGGAGCGCGGTTTCGAGTACCCGCCGGGCCGGCCGATGCGGTGCAACGACTGGCGGCTCGACCTCGGCGGGGAGGGCCCCCTCGCGGGTCAGACCTCGTCGGGGGCGGCGATGAGCGGCCGGGTGAAGTGGAAGGCCACGATGTCGAAGCGCTCGCGCAGGTAGAAGCGGTGGGCTCCGGTGCGATGGGTGCCGGAGTCCAGGTTGAGTTCGTGGCAGTCGGCGGCGCGGGCGTGGCCCTCCAGGTGGGCGACGAGGGCGTGCCCGACGCCGGTGGAGCGCTCGGCCGCGGCGGTCACCAGGTCGTCGACGTAGAGCTTCCGCAGGGAGCTGGTGTTGTCGATGATCCGCCACCCGGCGGCGCCGACGCAGCGGCCGTCGTCGGTGTAGGCGGCGGTGAAGCGCAGGCCCTGTGCGTGGCCGCGCTCGTAGACCTCGCGGAAGAGTTCCGGGGTGAGGTGGGGGCGGAGTTCGACGAGGACCGGGAGGAGATCGGTCTCCAGCCGGGGGTCGCCGGGCGCGAGGTCGATGAGCTTCATGGCGGGACGGTATCTCAGGGTGATCTCCGGGTTGACGGCCGACGGCTCCTCGCGGATATTTATCTGCGTGACACAGATTCTTCTCTGTGCAGCATATGTCATCAGCTCTCCCACTCGAAGGGGTCCGTCATGACCGTTCTCGTCACCGGCAGCCGCGGCCGCGTCGCCACCACCCTGCTCGACCTCCTCTCCGCCGCGGGCATCAAGACCGCGGCCGGCTCCAGGAACCCCGCGGACCTCTCACCACCCGACGGGGTCGACACCGTCCGCTGCGACCTCTCCGACCCGGCGAGCTTCGACGCCGCCCTGTCCGGGGTGGACTCCGTCTTCCTGTACGCCGAGGCGTCGCACGCCGAGACGTTCGCCGAGCGCGCCCGAGCCGCCGGCGTCGGCCACGTCGTGCTGCTCTCCTCCAGCTCGGTCCTCGCACCGGACGCCGCGGAGAACCCCATCGCCGCCTCGCACCTGGCGGCCGAGCGCGCCCTGGCCGCGGCCGCCGCGGCCGGCGCGTTCGAGGCCACCCACCTCCAGCCGGGCGCCTTCGCCACCAACGCCCTGGCGTGGGCGTGGGCACTCCGTTCCGGACGACCGCTCGAACTGCCCTACCCCGGCTCCTACGGCGATCCGATCCACGAGCGGGATGTCGCGGAGGCCGCTTTCGCGGTGCTCACCGAGCCGCGGCTGCGCGGCTCCTCGTATCTGCTGACGGGCCCCGAGTCGCTGACCTTCACCGAGCAGCTGACGATCCTGTCGGCCGCGGCCGGGCGGCCCCTCCCCCACACCGCGGTCACCCCGGAGGAGTGGAAGTCCTCGGTCCGGGACGTCATGCCCGAGCCCTTCGCGGACGCGCTCCTCGCCCACTGGGCCTCCCACGACGGCCGGCCGACGCCGGTCACCTCCACCGTGGAGGAGCTGACGGGCCACCCGGCCCGCACCTTCGCCGAATGGGCCGCCGACCACGCGGACGCCTTCAGATCCTGAGGCGCAGGCCCGGCGGCCGACGGTCCCCCTGCCGCCGAATTGCCTGGCCGACGGCCCCGCCGCGGTGCCATCCTGTCCCCGTGAACGGACCGGAGATCCAGATCAGCTTCGCCCCCGGCCTGCGGCTCTTCGTCTCGGCGGAGCGACGCTCGGGGCGCACCCCCGTGACGACCGACGGCATGTCCTCGCTCGGGCACGTCGTGGAGTCCCTGGGCGTGCCCCTCACCGAGGCCGGACGCCTGCTGGTCGACGGGCGGCCGGTCGACGTCTCGCACGTCCCGGTGGCGGGCGAGACGGTCGAGGTGGAGGGAGTGACGCGGCCCCAGCCGGTGCCCGGCGCCCCGCTCCGCTTCCTGCTGGACGTCCACCTCGGCACCCTGGCCCGCCGTCTGCGCCTGCTCGGCGTCGACGCGGCCTACGAGAGCGAGGACATCGGCGACCCGGCGCTGGCCGCCCTCTCCGCCCGCGAGCAGCGCGTCATGCTCTCCCGGGACCGGGGACTGCTGCGCCGCCGCGAGCTGTGGGCCGGTGCCTACGTCTACAGCGACCGGCCCGACGACCAGCTCCGCGACGTCCTGGAGCGGTTCGCTCCGCCGCTCGCCCCCTGGACCCGGTGCACGGCGTGCAACGGCGAGCTGACCGAGGCCGACAAGGACGCGGTGCGCGAGCGCCTGGAGCAGGGCACGGAGAAGACGTACGACGTGTTCGCGCAGTGCGTGGCGTGCGGCCGCGTCTACTGGCGGGGCGCCCACCACTCACGCCTGGAGGCGATCGTCTCCGACGCCGTCCGCGAGTTCGGCGGCGCCCCGGTCCACCGGGGCTAGCGACCGGGAGGCGTCTCGTCGGTCAGGCCGTCGCGCAGCCGCTCGATCTGGACGGCGGAGACCTCGACCGTGCGTCGCATGTGGGCGATGAGCAGGGCCACCTCGGCGTCGCTGTAGGCGTCGAACATCGCGCCCCAGGTCCCGTTGAGCCGCCGCCAGAAGGCGCCGAGTTCCGCCATCCGTTCGGGCACGAGCGCCACCAGGACCCGGCGCCGGTCCGTCGTGTCCCGCTCCCGGGTGACGTACCCGGCGCGTTCCAGACGGTCGACGAGCCGGGTCGCGGAGCCGGTGGTGAGCCCGGTCAGCTCGGCGACCCGTCCGGTGGTCACCGGCTCCGTCTCCAGGCTGAGCAGGTTCAGACACTGCACGTCGGTCGGGTGGAGCCCCAGATGGTCGGCGACGGCCTGGTTGAACAGGGCGTAGGCGGCCATGTAGCGGCGGGCCTCCCCGTACAGCTCGGTCATCAGCGCCTCGCGCCGGGCGGAACTCTTCTGCGGCATGCAGAAAGTGTACGGAGCAGAGGTCAGGCGGCGTCGGCGGTCAGATAGCGCTGCACCGTCGGGCCCAGCCAGGCCACGATCTCGTCCCGCGTCATCTCCACGACCGGCGGGAGCCGCAGCACATAGCGGGCGAGCGCCATACCGAGGATCTGGGAGGCGACGAGCCCGGCCCGGCGCGGCGCGTCCTCGGGGCGGGGGCAGACACCCCGGGCGACCGGTCCGAGCTGCTCGGCGAAGATCGCCCGCATGCGCTCGGCGCCGGCCTCGTTGGTGACTCCGACCCGCAGGAGCCCGGTCAGCACCTCGTCGCGCTCCCAGCGGTCCAGGAAGTGCCCGACCAGGACCGGCCCGACGTGCCGTGCGGGCAGTCCGCCCAGGTCGGGCAGGGCCAGCTCGATGGAGGAGGCGGCGGCGAACAGCCCCTCCTTGTTGCCGTAGTAGCGCATCACCATCGACGGGTCGATCCCCGCGTCGCGCGCGATGGCCCGGATGGTGGCGCGCTCGTACCCGTCGGCGGCGAAGCGCTCGCGGGCGGCCTCCAGGATCGCGGAGCGGGTGGTGTCGGAACGGCGTGCGGTCGTCATACCAACAACTGTAGGCCAACAGACGTTGACACTCCAGCCGACCCAGGCCTACAGTTGCCAACAAGCGTTGACCAACAACCGTTGGCCGACCAAGCGGGCACCCCTCGGAGGCAGCCATGAGCACGCACCGCGCGACGGACAGCACCGCCACCACGCCCCCCGCCGACACCGACGTCCTCGTCGTGGGCGCCGGACCCACCGGACTGCTCCTCGCGGGCGACCTCGCCGCCGCCGGCATCGCCGTCACCCTCGTCGAACGCCGCCCGCCCGCCCGCGCCAACATCACCCGCGCCTTCGGCGTCCACGCCCGCACCCTCGAACAGCTCGACGCCCGCGGCCTCGCCGACGAACTCCTGGCCACCGGCACCACCCTCACCCGCATGCGCCTCTTCGGCCGGCTCGCCCTCGACCTCACCCGACTGCCGTCCCGCTTCAACCACCTGCTCATCACCCCCCAGTACGAGGTCGAGCGCCTCCTCCAGCGCCGCGCGGCCGACGCGGGCGTCACCTTCCACGACGAGACCGAACTGCGCGCGCTCCACCAGGACACCGACACCGTCACCGCCACCCTCACCGGCCCCGACGGCACCCCCCGGACCCTCCGCGCCCGCTACCTCGTCGGCACCGACGGCATCCGCAGCTCCGTCCGCTCCGCCCTCGGACTGCCCTTCCCCGGCGTCTCCGTCATCCGCTCCCTGGTCCTCGCCGACGTCCGCCTCGCCGAGGAGCCCGCCGAACAGCTCACCGTCAGCGGCAACGGCGAGACCTTCGCCTTCCTCGCCCCCTTCGGCGACGGCTGGTACCGCGTCATGGGCTGGAACCGCAACCACCAGGTCCCCGACAGCGCCCCCGTCGACCTCGACGAGGTCCGCGAGATCGCCCGCCAGGCCCTCGGCAGCGACTACGGCATGCACGACGCCCGCTGGATCTCCCGCTTCCACAGCGACGAACGCCAGGCCCCCGCCTACCGCGTCGGCCGCGTCTTCCTCGCCGGCGACGCCGCCCACGTCCACTCCCCCGCCGGCGGCCAGGGCATGAACACCGGACTCCAGGACGCCGCCAACCTCTCCTGGAAGCTCACCGCCGTCCTCCGCGGCGACGCCCCCGCCCCCGAAGAGCTCCTCGACACCTACCACTCCGAGCGCCACCCCGTCGGCGCCACCGTCCTGCGCAGCAGCGGCGCCATCGTCCGCCTCGCCATGGCCCACACCACCCTCACCCGCGCCGCCCGCACCCTCGCCGCCGGCTTCCTCGGCCACGTCCGCCCCGCCTCCGACCGCGCCCTCGGCCAGCTCAGCGGCCTCGCCGTCGCCTACGCCCCCGCCCCCGGCCAGAAGCGCCCCTCGGGCCGACGCGCCCCCGACGTCACCCTGCGCGAAGGACGCCTCCACGAGCTGCTGCGCAGCGGCCGGTTCGTCCAGATCGCCCCCGAAGGCACCCGGCCGCCCCTGCCCGCCGACGCCCCCGTCAGCCCCGAGCACCTCGTCCGGGCCACCTGGACGGACCCGACCCGCCGCACCACCGTGCTCGTCCGCCCCGACGGATACGTCTACGCCACGAGCCGATGACCTCAGAAGACGTAGGGATCACCGGTGGCGAGGACCAGCACCCGATGCCGGTCGTTCCGCGCGTTGGAGTCGAGAGCCCCGTCCCGCCACGCCGTACTGATCTCCACCGTCAACTCGTCCGGCGACCCCGCCGTCCGCAGGTCGAGCGCCAGCTCCCCCACTCCGCCGGCCACCCGCAGCTCACCCGTCCGGCAGGAGACGACCCGGTCACTGCTCCACAGACAGGCGGGCGGCAGCTCCTGCCCGCCCGCCATGGGCTCCGAGAAGGCCAGCCGGACCGTCGCCTGCGGGAGATGGGCGGGACCGTGGTTCTCGCTCACCAGCCAGACCCCGAGCCGACCGTCCCAGAGCGAGAGGTGACCGTGGTGGGACAGATCCGCCTCGACCTCCACGGCACCGGCACTTCCGCCCGCACCCATCACCACGGCGGCCGCAAGGCCGACCGCGAGCACACCGTTCCGCATGACAGACATAAGCCAAAAATACCCATGGATCGTCACATATTCTGACAACCCATCAGTCAGCGTGTCCCGATAGCATCCGCTGCTATCGACCACTTGCACGAGGAGCACGTCATGACCGGCCCCGGCACCCCCATCGCCGTCGTCACCGGAGCGAGCAGCGGCATCGGCGCCGCCACCGCCCGACAGCTGGCCGCCGCCGGCTACCGCGTGGTGCTCACCGCCCGCCGCAAGGACCGCATCGAGGCCCTGGCCGCCGAGATCAACGACGCCGGCCACCAGGCCACCGCCTACGCCCTCGACGTCACCGACCGGGCCGCCGTCGACGAGTTCGCGACCGCCTTCCGCTCCCTCGCCGTCCTCGTCAACAACGCCGGCGGCGCCCTCGGCGCCGACCCCGTCGCCACCGGCGATCCCGACGACTGGCGCCGCATGTACGAGGTCAACGTCATCGGCACCCTGAACATGACGCAGGCCCTGCTCCCCGCCCTCACCGCGAGCGGCGACGGCACGGTCGTCGTCCTCTCCTCGACCGCCGCCCACGCCACGTACGAGGGCGGCGCGGGCTACGTCGCCGCCAAGAACGGCGCCCGCGTCCTGGCCGAAACCCTCCGCCTGGAGATCGTCGGCACCCCGGTCCGCGTCATCGAGATCGCCCCCGGCATGGTCAAGACCGACGAGTTCGCCACCACCCGCTTCCGCGGCGACACCGACAAGGCGGCCAAGGTCTACGCGGGCGTCGCGGCCCCCCTCACCGCCGACGACGTCGCCGACACCATCACCTGGGCCTGCACCCGCCCCCCGCACGTCAACATCGACCTCCTGGTCGTCCGCCCCCGCGCCCAGGCCTCCAACACCAAGGTCCACCGCGAGCTGTGAACCCTTCCGGGTGAACCCTCCCGATCACCCGCACGTCAAGCGAAAAGGCGCCCTAGCGTCCAAGACAACTCCATACAGAAACGGCCCTCGGCAGGGATTGCAGTCCCGGCCGAGGGCCTCACCAGAAGGAAGACGCAACTTCCCACGGCTGAACAGGCCCTAGCGCGCCCGCGCTGTTCGACATCAGCGCCCTCACACCCGCCTCGCCGCCCTTCATGGACCTCGAGAACCCCGAATACGCCTACATGTTCGGCTTTCTGCAGGCCGACGGGCACCTGGGGCACGGGACACGCAGGCGGGGGCGCCTGCGTGTCGAGATCGGCGGGCGGGACATCGGCATTCTCCGCGAGTTCCAGCGCCTGACTCCGTACATCAGCAGCATTTCTGAACGCACGAGGTCCACGAACTTCTCGCCGAGCCATCACTCGGCCATCTGGACCCTCTGCGCTCTCGAAGCCCGCACCATCCTCAACCAGCTGGGGCTGCCGTACGGCAAGAAGTCCATGAAGATCACGCCGCCACGCGTGCCGTTCTCCCGCCCCGACTACCTTCGCGGCGTCATCGACGCGGACGGCTCGGTCGGCTTCACCGGCCAGGGCTATCCCTTCATCTCCCTCACCACGGCGAGCACCGCGATCGGCGCGTACCTCTGCCATTACGCGAAGAAGGGCACCGGCGCCGAACGCCAGATCGCGCGGAACACCCGCGACGGTATCTACAACATCCTCTACACGAAGGAAGCGGCCGTTCGTCTGGCCGAGCACCTCTACTACCCCGGTTGCCTCGCCCTGGAGCGCAAGCAAAGTGCCGCCGCCTCCCTCTCCGCGTGGGTACGTCCGCCAGGAATGAAGGTGCGGCCACCCCAAAAGCGCTGGACCGCCGACGACGACCGAATCCTGCTCGCGGCACCGGTACTAGCCGACGCGGCCGCAGAGCTCGGTCGGTCCCTTGCGAGCTGTCAGGTACGGCGGTGGCGTCTCCGCAACGGCACCGACTCGTCGGGGGCACCACACCGCTCATAACCCCGACCGGGCAGCATCCGGCTCCGCTACCGGTGCCGGATGCTGCCCGCGCGGGCGTCAGCCCTTCACACAGATGAACTGCTTGAGCTTGGCGACCACCTCGACGAGGTCCCGCTGCTGGTCCATCACCTGCTCGATCGGCTTGTAGGCGCCGGGAATCTCATCGATGACGCCGGAGTCCTTACGGCACTCCACGCCCCGGGTCTGCTCCTCCAGGTCCCGCAGGGTGAAGCGCCGCTTCGCAGCGCTCCGGCTCATCCTCCGCCCGGCGCCGTGCGAGGCGGAGTTGAACGCCTTCTCGTTCCCGAGCCCCTTCACGATGTACGAGCTGGTGCCCATCGAGCCCGGGATGATCCCGAACTCCCCACGGCCCGCCCTGATCGCTCCCTTACGTGTGACCAGCATGTCCATGCCCTCGTACCGCTCCTCCGCCACGTAGTTGTGGTGGCACGAGATCTCGTCCTCGAAGGTCACCTTCGCCTTACGGAACTCCTTGCGGATCACTTCCTTCAGAAGCGCCATCATGATCGCGCGGTTGTACTTCGCGTACTCCTGCGCCCAGTACAGATCGTTGCGGTACGCCGCCATCTGAGGCGTGTCCGAGACGAACACCGCCAGATCGCGGTCCACCAGGCCCTGGTTGTGCGGCAGCTTCTGGGCCACGCCGATGTGGTGCTCGGCGAGTTCCTTGCCGATGTTGCGGGAACCGGAGTGCAGCATCAGCCACACCGCACCTGACTGATCAAGGCAGACCTCGATCATGTGGTTTCCACTTCCGAGCGTTCCCATCTGCTGTCCGGCACGTTCTCGACGGAACTTGACCGACTCTGCGATCCCGTCGAACCGCGACCAGAAGTCGTCCCACCCCGCCGTGGGGAACCCGTACAGCCGCCCAGGGTCCACCTCCTCGCGGTGCATGCCGCGGCCCACCGGGATGGCCTGCTCGATCTTCGAGCGGAGCCGCGACAGGTCACCCGGGAGGTCGTTCGCGGTCAGCGAGGTCCTGACCGCCGACATGCCACAGCCGATGTCCACGCCCACCGCCGCCGGGCAGACCGCGTCCCGCATGGCGATCACGGAGCCGACCGTCGCGCCCTTGCCGTAGTGCACGTCCGGCATCACGGCCAGGCCCTTGATCCACGGCAGCGTCGCCACGTTCTGCAGCTGCTGCATGGCACCGCCCTCCACCGTCGAAGGGTCGGCCCACATGCGGATGGGCACCTTCGCGCCCGGTACCTCGACGTACGACATACTTCCTCAATTCCCCCGAAAAGTCTGATAACGCAAAAACCGGAGCCAAAGCCCGTACAGGTGACGGCGGACCGGCATCAACGGCTGCGTGTGCGATAGACATTGTGTCCACCAGCCGGGATCGCGCGGCAAACAGTTTTCGGGAGAGACCCCGGCGGAAGGGAGCCTGAGACCGTGCAGCGAAAGAGGTACGCCCCCGGGCGCCCCGGGCACGTCGGGACCACCGCCCGCGCCGCCGCGCTCCTCGCGCTCGGGCTCACGGCCGGCCTCACCGGCTGCTCCGCCGGCGCCGCCACCGAGGACGTCGCGGTCGACGCCAAGGCGGGCCCCGCCGCCCCCGTCGCACCGCCCGGCCGCTACCGCACGCTCTTCGAGCCCTGCGGCGCCGTCCCGCAGACCGCGCTGCGCGACCTCCTCCCCGGCGCCGCCGCCCTCCCCGACGCCGAGCGCGACAAGGCGTACCGCGGCACCGCCGCCGTCACGTACGACACGGACCGCCGCGTCGGCTGCTCCTGGAAGGCGGACACGCCCGAGGCCTCGCACCGGCTCGTCCTCGACGTCGAGCGGGTCGTGTCGTACGACCCGGTCGTCAGCGACGACGCCCGCGCCCAGGAGGTGTTCAGCGGCAAGCAGACCGCCGCCGGCATCCCGCTGGCCCCGACCACCCCCCCGACGACCGCGCCGACCGCCACCCCCTCGACGACCGCGCCGGCGACGGCCGCGCCCCCGTCGGCGCAGCTCGCAGGCAACAAGCCGACGACCACGGCGACCGGCGCCACGGCGACCGGCGCCCCGGCCACCGGCACCACGGCCACGGCCCCGTCGACGCCGACCGCGACCCCCTCCGCCACCGGCCTCGAACCCCGCGTCCTCGAAGGCCCGGGCGACATCGCGTTCCTCGACGACGCCCTAGGCGACGTCGGCGCGACCGGCCGCCAGCGGGTGATCAGCGTGGTGTTCCGCACATCGAACGTCATCGTGACCATCCGCTACGAGGTGCGGACCCCCGGCTCCGCGGAGGCCCCCGACAGCAAGGAACTGCAGGACAAGGCCCGGAATCTGGCCCGGCTGCTCGCCGAGCGGCTAGAGGAGTAGCCGACCGGCTCCGCTCCGTGAGCGGAGGGCGACCCCGTAACGTGTCGGATTACCCGCGCCGGACCGTACGACAAGCGACTGAAGGAACCATGCAGCGATCAGCCCCGCGTCTCACCCGCATACTCGCCTGCGCAGCCGTGCCCGTGATGCTCGTCGTCGCAGGCTGCTCGTCCGACTCCGACGGCGGCAGCGGCTCGGGCTCCGGGGGCGGGGAGAAGGGCTCGGCCTCCGCGACGCCGACGCCCACGCCGACCCCGACGCCGACGGTCGAGCCCGCGAAGTACGCGAAGCTCCCGGTGGTCTGCAAGTCGATCTCCGAGAAGACGGCGACCACGCTGGTGCCGAAGGCGAAGAACAAGAAGGGCACCCCGGCGGCCTCCTCGGACCTCGGCAGCCGGGGCGGCTGCTCGTGGAACGGCCTGGACGACAAGGGCGTCAAGGGTTCGCAGTACCACTGGCTCGACGTGTCGTTCTACCGCTACGAGTCGGACCCCTCCCTCGGCAGCGGCCAGGAGCGCGCGCACGAGAACCTCGCCAAGGAGATCGAGAAGCTCCGGGCGACCCCCGGCGCGAAGAAGCTCCGCACGACGACGCCGACCGGCATCGGCGACGAGGCGCAGGCCGTGGCGTACCAGGTGAACAAGACGGGCGAGGACTTCGTGTACGCCTCGATCGTCGCGCGTACGGGCAACGTGCTGGTCCTGCTCTCGTACAACGGCGCCGGTTACGCGGGCGGCCCCACGCCGACCGAGAAGTCGATCATGGAGGGGGCGGCGAAGGCCGTCAAGGAGGCCGTGGCCTCGGTGGCCACCGCCAACAAGTAGGCACAAACCCGCACGGACCGGCACGTCCGGACGGAGCCCGTTCCTCCCCAGAGGGCCGGGCTCCGTTCACATGTGCCACTCTGTGCGCGCGGGATGTCGAATGACGGGAGGGGTCGCGGGTGGCCGCGATGCAGCTGACACGCACACACCGAATACTCATCGGCCTCGTCATCGGCGGCGCCGTGATCATCGCCGGCATCGGTTTCGCCGGGTCGTACGCCGCCGTGCGTGAACTCGCGGTCACCAAGGGGTTCGGCACCTTCTCGTACTTCTTCCCGATCGGCATCGACGCGGGCATCTGTGTGCTGCTCGCCCTCGACCTGCTGCTGACGTGGATCCGCATCCCGTTCCCGCTGCTGCGCCAGACGGCGTGGCTGCTGACGGCGGCGACGATCGCGTTCAACGGCGCGGCGGCGTGGCCGGACCCGCTCGGCGTGGGCATGCACGCGGTCATCCCCGTGCTGTTCGTGGTCGCCGTCGAGGCGGCCCGTCACGCGGTGGGCCGGATCGCGGACATCACCGCCGACAAGCACATGGAGGGCGTCCGGCTGACCCGCTGGCTCCTCTCGCCCGTGCCGACGTTCCGGCTGTGGCGGCGGATGAAGCTGTGGGAGCTGCGCTCGTACGAGCAGGTGATCAAGCTGGAGCAGGAGCGGCTGATCTACCAGGCCCGGCTGCAGGCGCGGTTCGGCCGCTCGTGGCGCCGCAAGGCCCCGGTGGAGGCCCTGATGCCGCTGCGTCTCGCCCGGTACGGGGTGCCGCTCGCGGAGACGGCGGCGGCGGGTCTCGCGGCGGCGGGTGTGGAGCCCCAGCTGCTGCCGCCGCAGCCGCAGCCCGCCCAGGTGGCCCAGCCCACGCAGGTCGCCGCGGGCCAGGCGCAGGCGCAGGTCCCGGCGCTTGAAGCCCAGGCCCCCGCCCAAACCCCCGCGCACCCCCAGGCACAGTCCCAGGCCACGGTCGCGGCCCAGCCCCACCCGCACGACCAGCCGCAGCCGCAGCCCCAGCCGCAGAACCCGCCCCAGGCACAGCCCCAGGGCCCCGGCCGCCCCCCGGAGCAGCCGGTGAACCACGAGAGCCCGTGGTTCGACGCCCCGCAGGTCTCCCCGGAGTCGTACGAGGGCACGTACAACCCCCGGATCGTGGAGGGCCTCGAACCGACCCCGGTCCCGGTGCCCCAGGGCCCGGAGGACATCCCGCCGCCGGGGCCCGAGCAGTTCGTGGAGTACCCGGAGTACGTGGAGGAGGCGCCGCGCGAGCCGGTGGACGGCTTCGAGGACGTCGTCTACAAGGTCATGGAGTCGTACGTGCTCGAACACGAGCGGTTCCCGGCGGAGGACGTGCTGGCGCAGCTGGTCGCGGAGCAGTTCGGGCTCGCGGAGTTCCCCGAGACCGAGCTCGGCCTGCTGCGGCAGGCGGTCCCGGCCGCGCAGGAGCGCGTCCACCAGGCGCGGGCCGAGGTCGACACCCCGTAACCCGGCGCGACACGGCGTACGGCGAAGGGCCGCCGCCCCGGTTCCCCGGGACGGCGGCCCTTCGCCTTGTGTCCGTGCGTCAGGCGCCGAGCAGCTTGCGGACCCGGTCCGCCCCCACCGCGAGGAGCAGCGTCGGCAGGCGCGGCCCGGTCTCACGGCTCACGAGGAGCTTGTAGAGCAGGGCGAAGAAGGCGCGCTGGGCGACCTTCAGCTCGGGCGTCGGCTTGGCCTCCGGGGTGAGCCCGGCCATCACCTTCGGGACGCCGTAGACGAGGGTGGTGAGCCCGTCGAGCGACCAGTGGGAGTCGAGGCCCTCCAGGAGCAGCCGGAGCGACTCGCGGCCCTCGTCGTCCAGGGAGCCGAGGAGCGCGGTGTCGGGCTCCTCGCGGACGATGGTGCGCTGGTCGGCCGGGACCTGACTGGTGATCCAGTTCTCGGCGCGGTCGAGGCGCGGCCGGACCTCGTCGAGGGAGGTGACCGGGTTCTCGGGGTCGAGGTCGGTCAGGATCCGCAGGGTCTGCTCGTCGTGGCCCGCGGTGATGTCGACGACCGAGGCGAGCGTGCGGTACGGCAGCGGGCGCGGGGTGCGCGGCAGCTCGCCGGCCGCGGTGCGGGCGGCGCGGGTGTGCGCGGCGGCGTCGGCGGGCAGGACGGTGCCGTCGGCGACCTTGGCCTCCAGCTTGTCCCACTCGTCGTAGAGCCGCTGGATCTCCTGGTCGAAGGCGATCTTGAAGGACTGGTTGGGCCTGCGGCGGGCGTAGAGCCAGCGCAGGAGCTGGGGTTCCATGATCTCCAGGGCGTCGGCCGCGGTGGGGACACCGCCCTTGGAGGAGGACATCTTGGCCATGCCGCTGATGCCGACGAAGGCGTACATGGGGCCGATGGGCTGGACGCCGTCGAAGATGCGGACGATCTGGCCGCCGACCTGGAACGAGGAGCCGGGCGAGGAGTGGTCGACGCCTGAGGGCTCGAAGATGACGCCCTCGTAGGCCCAGCGCATGGGCCAGTCGACCTTCCAGACGAGCTTGCCGCGGTTGAACTCGCTGAGCTTGACGGTCTCGGCGAAGCCGCAGGCGGAGCAGGTGTAGCTCAGCTCGGTGGTGTCGTCGTCGTAGGCGGTGACGGTGGTGAGGTCCTTCTCGCAGCCGCCGCAGTACGGCTTGTACGGGAAGTAGCCGGCGCCGCCGCCGGAGCCGTCGTCCTCGGCGGCCGCGCCGGAACCCTCCTCGGCTTCCAGCTCGGCCTCGTCGACCGGCTTCTGGGACTGCTTCTTGGGGGCCTTCTTCGTCCGGTACTGGTCGAGGACGGCGTCGATGTCGGCGCGGTGGCGCATGGCGTGCAGGATCTGCTCGCGGTAGGCGCCGGAGGCGTACTGCTCGGTCTGGCTGATCGGGTCGTACTCGACGCCGAGCTCGGCGAGCGCCTCGACCATGGCGGCCTTGAAGTGCTCGGCCCAGTTGGGGTGGGGCGAGCCGACGGGGGCCGGGACGGAGGTCAGCGGCTTGCCGATGTGCTCCGCCCAGGAGGCGTCGATGCCCTCGACGCCGTTCGGCACCTTGCGGTAGCGGTCGTAGTCGTCCCAGGAGATCAGGTGCCTGACCTGGTGTCCGCGGCGGCGGATCTCGTCGGCGACGAGGTGCGGGGTCATGACCTCGCGGAGGTTGCCGAGGTGGATCGGGCCGGACGGGGAGAGGCCGGAGGCGACAACGACCGGTTTGCCAGGCGCACGTCGCTCCGACTCGGTGATGACCTCGTCCGCGAAACGGGAGACCCAGTCGGTCTCGGTGCTGCTCTGAGCCACGGTCGGTACGTCCTTCTTTCTTGGAGCCCTCAAAGCCTTACGCCAGCCATTCTCCCAGACGGGACGGCGCGCTCCGAGGTTGTCCACAGGGGAGAAAAACACGTTGCTCTGCCGTGGGACACTTGCACAAGCGAAACAGACCTGACGATCTCAACAGGAACGGAAGCTCATGGCCTCGGTCCCTTCTCTCGCTTCGACCGTGCAGCAGCGCCTCGCGGAAGGTCTCTCGGCAGCCCTGCCGGAGGCCGGGTCCGCCGACCCGCTGCTGCGACGAAGCGACCGGGCCGACTTCCAGGCCAACGGCATCCTGGCCCTGGCGAAGCGGCTGAAGGGCAATCCGCGCGAGCTGGCGACGAAGGTCGTCGAGGCGATTCCGGCCAATGACGTGCTCGGTGAGATCGAGGTGTCCGGCCCCGGCTTCCTGAACATCACGGTGACGGACGCGGCGATCGTCGAGACGCTCGCGGCGCGTGCCGCGGACGCGCGCCTCGGCGTGCCGTTCAACGAGGCGGCGGGCACGACGGTCATCGACTACGCCCAGCCGAACGTGGCGAAGGAGATGCACGTCGGGCACCTGCGGTCGGCGGTGATCGGTGCGGCGATGGTGGAGATCCTGGAGTTCACGGGCGAGAAGGTGGTCCGGCGGCACCACATCGGCGACTGGGGCACCCAGTTCGGCATGCTCATCCAGTACCTGATCGAGCACCCGCACGAGCTGGACCACAAGGCCGAGGGCGGTGCGGAGGTCTCCGGTGAGGAGGCCATGTCGAACCTCAACCGGCTCTACAAGGCCTCGCGCGCGCTGTTCGACGCGGACGAGGAGTTCAAGACGCGGGCGCGTGCCCGGGTCGTGGACCTGCAGGCGGGCGACGAGGAGACCCTCGCGCTGTGGCAGCGGTTCGTCGACGAGTCGAAGATCTACTTCTACTCGGTCTTCGAGAAGCTCGACATGGACGTGCGGGACCCCGACATCGTCGGTGAGTCCGGGTACAACGACATGCTGCACGAGACCTGCCGGCTCCTGGAGGAGTCGGGTGTCGCGGTCCGTTCGGAGGGTGCGCTGTGCGTGTTCTTCGAGGACGTGAAGGGCCCGGACGGCCAGCCGACCCCGCTGATCGTGCAGAAGTCGGACGGCGGTTTCGGCTACGCGGCGACGGACCTGTCGGCGATCCGGGACCGGGTGGCGAACCTGAAGGCGACGTCCCTGCTGTACGTGGTGGACGCGCGCCAGTCGCTGCACTTCAAGATGGTCTTCGAGACGGCGCGCCGGGCGGGCTGGCTGAACGAGGACGTGAAGGCCGTGCAGCTGGCGTTCGGCACGGTGCTCGGCAAGGACGGCAAGCCGTTCAAGACCCGTGAGGGCGAGACGGTGCGGCTGGTGGACCTGCTGGACGAGGCGATCGACCGTGCCTCCGCGGTGGTCCGCGAGAAGGCCCAGGACCTGACCGAGGAGGAGATCGCCGAGCGGGGCGCCCAGGTGGGCATCGGCGCGGTGAAGTACGCGGACCTGTCGACGTCGGCGGCCCGTGACTACAAGTTCGACCTGGACCAGATGGTGTCGCTGAACGGCGACACGTCGGTGTACCTGCAGTACGCGTACGCCCGTATCCAGTCGATCCTCCGCAAGGCGGGCGACGCGAAGCCGGCGGCCCACCCGGAGCTGGGGCTCGCGGCCTCGGAGCGGGCGCTGGGCCTGCACCTGGACGGCTTCGGCGAGCAGGTCGCCGAGGCGGCCGCGGAGTACGCGCCGCACAAGCTGGCCGCGTACCTGTACCAGCTGGCGTCGCTGTTCACGACGTTCTACGCGGAGTGCCCGGTGCTCAAGGCGGACACCGAGGAGCAGGTCGAGAACCGTCTGTTCCTGTGCGAGCTGACGGCCCGCACGCTGCACCGGGGCATGGCCCTGCTGGGCATCCGGACGCCCGAGCGCCTCTGACGCCCGCGGCGAGCCCCCGGTACGGACCTCCGTGCCGGGGGCTTCGCCGTCTCCGCCGTCCAGCGGTCGAGCCACCCCACCGTCCAGCCGTCCCCCGGGCTCAGCGGATGGGGTGCGACGTCCGGCCGGACACCTCGTCGATCTCGGTGTGCGCCTTCTGCAGGAGCTGCGAGGCGAGGTCCATGAGCGCCCTGGCGCCGGCGATCTCCTCGCCGACCCGCAGCTGGTCGGGATCGGAGGGGTGCCGGTTGGCGGTGCCGTGGGCGCGGAACTCGGTGCCGTCCCCCAGCCGGACCATGGCGGCCGCCCTCGTACGGTCGCCCTCCTCCTGGAACTCCATCTCCACGTGCCATCCGACGAGCGTGTGCATCATGAGGACCACCTCCGGCGAGGTACCTGTTGGCTCTCGTACCTCTCCAGGGTGCTCCGCCCCGCCGTTCCTTACCAATCGGTGCGTACCTGAGGGAAAAGTCGGTACTTGTGGGGCAGGTCGGGCCGCCGGATGATCGACGCAGAGCCGCCGGGAGCGCGGCTCGGATCCCCGACCCCACCCCTTCTGGAGCTTCGCCATGCCCGAAAACACCCCGGCGTCCCGTGTCTCCGTCCTCGGTCTCGGTCTGATGGGCACCGCGCTGGCCGCGGCGTTCCTGCGGGCCGGCCACGACGTGACCGTGTGGAACCGGTCCGCGTCCAAGACCGGCCCGCTCGTCGCGCAGGGCGCGCTGCCCGCCGCGACGCCGGCGGAGGCGGTGGACGCCGGTCCGCTGGTGGTCCTGTGCCTGCTCTCCAACGAGAACGTCGAGGAGGTGCTGGCGACGCTTCCGGAGTCCCTGGCGGGCCGGACGGTCGTGAACCTGACGAACGGCACCCCGGCGCAGGCGCGTGCGCTCGCCGAGCGGGTGTCCGCCCGCGGGGCGCGGTATCTGGACGGCGGGATCATGGCCGTCCCGCAGATGATCGGGGGCCCGCACGCGTACGTCTTCTACAGCGGTGACGAGGAGGCGTACGAGGAGCACCGCGCCACGCTGGCGGCCCTCGGCGGCACCCGCTGGACGGGCACGGACCCCGGCTTCGCGGCGCTGCACGACCTCGGTCTGCTGACGGGCATGTACGGGATGCTCATCGGCGTCGTGCAGGCGCTTGCCCTGGTCCGTACGGAGAAGATCGGCGCGGAGGAGTTCAGCGGGCCGCTGGTGGAGTGGATCACCGCGATGCTCGGCATCGTTCCGGAAATCGCCCGGGCCGTCGACACGGGCGCGCACCTCACGGACGTGTCCAGCCTCGCGGTGAACCAGGCGGCGTTCCCGAACTTCCTGGCGACCTTCGCCGAGCAGGGCGTCAGCGGGGAGCTGTTCGAGCCGTTCCAGGTCCTGCTGGACCGCTCGGTCGCCGAGGGGCACGCGGCGGACGGCCTCTCCCGCCTCGCGGAGATGCTGACCGCCACGCCCCGCGGCTGAACAGGACGGGCGCGCGAGGGGGCGTTTCGCCGACTAGCGCCCGATCTTCCGGGCGGCCTCGGTGGCCCAGTAGGTGAGGATCATCCGCGCACCGGCGCGCCGGATGCCGGTGAGGGTCTCCATGATCGCCTTGTCGCGGTCGATCCAGCCCTTCTCGGCGGCGGCCTCGACCATCGCGTACTCGCCGCTGATCTGGTACGCGGCGACGGGCACGTCCACGGCTTCGGCGACCTTCGCGAGCACGTCGAGGTAGGGCCCGGCCGGCTTGACCATCACCATGTCGGCGCCCTCCTCCAGGTCCAGGGCCAGCTCGCGCATCGACTCGCGGAGGTTGGCGGGGTCCTGCTGGTAGGTCTTGCGGTCGCCCTTGAGGGAGGAGCCGACGGCCTCGCGGAAGGGGCCGTAGAAGGCAGAGGAGTACTTCGCGGTGTACGCGAGGATGGACACGTCCTCCTTGCCGATGGTGTCCAGGGCGTCCCGGACCACTCCGACCTGGCCGTCCATCATCCCGGAGGGCCCGACGACGTGGACGCCGGCGTCGGCCTGCACCTGGGCCATCTCGGCGTACCGCTCCAGGGTGGCGTCGTTGTCGACGCGCCCTTCGGCGTCGAGGACCCCGCAGTGCCCGTGATCGGTGTACTCGTCGAGGCACAGGTCCGACATGACGATCAGGTCGTCGCCGACCTCGGCCCGCACGTCCCGGATCGCGACCTGGAGGATGCCGTCGGGGTCGGTCCCGGCCGTACCGATGCCGTCCTTCTTCGCGTCCTCGGGCACGCCGAACAGCATGATCCCGGAGACGCCGGCCTCCACGGCCTCCACGGCGGCCTTCCGGAGGGTGTCCCGCGTGTGCTGGACGACTCCGGGCATGGCACCGATCGGCACGGGCTCGCTCACGCCCTCCCGCACGAACGCGGGAAGGATCAGGTCGGCGGGGTGCAACCGCGTCTCGGCCACCATCCGTCGCATGGCAGGGTTCACCCGCAGCCGCCGCGGCCGCGCCCCGGGAAAGCTTCCGTACGAGTTCATGCCACGAGGCTACGCCCGTCACCGCGGGGCACTTGCCGACACGGTGCCGGTCCGAGGGCGCGACAGCGCCCGCCCCCGGCCTCGGAAACCGGAGGGCGCGGGCCCCGAAGGACCCGCGCCCCGAACCGCGCCCCCTACGGCTCTGCGATCCGACCGCCGCTTACGTCGTACGGCGGCGACGCGCGCCCGGGCGCCGCTCGCTCGGGCGGGTGACCGGGTCCCCGGCCTCCAGCGCGGCCTCCCGCCGCCGCAGCCCGAACTCCGCCAGCGCCTCCGCCAGCTTGTGCACGGACGGCTCGGGCGACAGCACGTCGACCCGCAGCCCGTGCTCCTCCGCCGTCTTGGCGGTGGCGGGCCCGATGCACGCGATGACGGTCACGTTGTGCGGCTTCCCCGCGATGCCGACGAGGTTCCGCACGGTCGACGAGGACGTGAAGAGCACGGCGTCGAAGCCGCCGCCCTTGATCGCCTCGCGGGTGTCCGCCGGCGGCGGCGACGCCCGTACGGTCCGGTAGGCGGTGACGTCGTCGACCTCCCACCCGAGCTCGATGAGCCCCGCGACCAGCGTCTCGGTCGCGATGTCGGCGCGCGGCAGGAAGACGCGGTCGATCGGGTCGAAGACCGGGTCGTACGGCGGCCAGTCCTCGAGCAGCCCGGCCGCGGACTGCTCGCCGCTCGGCACCAGGTCCGGCTTCACGCCGAAGTCCACCAGGGCCGCCGCGGTCTGCTCGCCGACCGCTGCGACCTTGATCCCGGCGAAGGCGCGGGCGTCGAGCCCGTACTCCTCGAACTTCTCGCGCACGGCCTTGACCGCGTTCACGGAGGTGAAGGCGATCCACTCGTACCGGCCGGTGACGAGGCCCTTGACCGCGCGCTCCATCTGCTGCGGGGTGCGCGGCGGCTCGACGGCGATGGTGGGGACCTCGTGCGGCACGGCGCCGTACGACCGCAGCTGGTCGGAGAGCGACGCGGCCTGTTCCTTGGTGCGCGGCACGAGCACCCGCCACCCGAAGAGGGGCTTGGACTCGAACCACGACAGCTGGTCCCGCTGCGCGGGGGCGCTGCGCTCGCCGACCACGGCTATCACGGGCCGGTGGCCCTCGGGCGAGGGCAGGATCTTGCCCTGCTTGAAGACCTGCGCGATGGTGCCGAGGGTGGCGTTCCAGGTGCGCTGCCGGGTGGTCGTACCGGCGATCGTCACGGTGAGCGGGGTGTCCGGCTTGCGGCCCGCCGCCACCAGTTCACCGGCTGCCGCGGCGACCGCGTCCAGCGAGGTCGACACGACGACGGTCCCGTCGGAGGCGCCGACCTCGGTCCAGCACCGCTCGTCGGCGGTGCGGGCGTCGACGAAGCGCACGTCCGTGCCCTGGGCGTCGCGCAGCGGCACGCCGGCGTACGCGGGCACGCCGACGGCGGTGGCGACGCCGGGGACGACCTCGAAGGGGATGCCCGCTGCGGCGCAGGCCAGCATCTCCTGGGCCGCGTTCCCGTCGAGCCCGGGGTCGCCGGTCACCGCTCGGACGACCCGCCTGCCGCCCCGCGCGGCCTCCATGACAAGATTGACCGCGTCCCTCAACACGGGGACACCGGCGGCTGTTGACGACTCGTCAACGACCGTCAGCTCCGGCGTGCTCACGCCCGCGCGCGCATGGCAGCGGACGACGTCGAGCACCTCCTGCTCGGCGATCAGGACGTCCGCCCCGGCGAGGGCCTCGACGGCCCGCAGGGTCAGGAGACCGGGGTCGCCCGGGCCTGCGCCGAGGAACGTGACGTGGCCGGGGCCCGCGAAGGCCGGGGACACGTGGCTGGTGGTCGGGCTGGTGGGGTTCAAAGTGCTCGCTCCCCCATAAGACCGGCCGCGCCCTTGGCGAGCATCTCGTCCGCGAGTTCGCGTCCGAGTGCCGCCGCCTCGTCGTGCGAGGTGGGTACGGGTCCGGTGGTGGACAGCTGCACCAGCGTCGAGCCGTCGGTGGTGCCGACGACGCCGCGCAGGCGCATTTCGGTGACAACCTGCCCGTGACCGGGGTCGTCGGCCAGCAGGTCGGCCAGCGCACCCACGGGTGCGGAGCAGCCGGCCTCCAGGGCGGCGAGCAGGGATCGCTCGGCGGTCACGGCGGCCCGCGTGAGCGGGTCGTCGAGAGCGGCGAGCGCGGAGACGAGTTCGGCGTTCGACGCCGGGCACTCGACGGCCAGGGCCCCCTGACCGGGGGCGGGCAGGACGGAGTCGACCGACAGGGGCTCGACCGAGAGGGAGCCGGTGAGCTCCTCGGTCCCGCCGATGCGGTTGAGTCC
Organism: Streptomyces sp. NPDC003327; assembly: GCF_053589515.1. Lineage (NCBI taxonomy): Bacteria > Bacillati > Actinomycetota > Actinomycetes > Kitasatosporales > Streptomycetaceae > Streptomyces > Streptomyces sp. NPDC003327. The sequence goes on from NZ_JBSFSA010000037.1 coordinate 55,545, forward strand.
GGCCGCGGCGAGGACCACCGCGTCCAGGTCCCCGCCGTGGACGTAGCCGACCCGGGTGTCGATGTTGCCCCGGATCGGAACGCAGGTGAGCTCCAGTCCGTGGCTGCGCGCGTACGCGTGGAGCTGGGCCATGCGCCGCGGCGAACCGGTGCCGACGCGGGCGCCCCTGGGCAGCCGGTCGAGCGTGGTGCCGGCCTTCGCGATGAGCACGTCGCGCGGGTCCTCGCGCTTCGGGATCGCGGCCAGCACGAGCTCGGGGTGCTGGGCGGTCGGCAGGTCCTTCAGGGAGTGGACGGCGAAGTCCACCTCTCCGGCGAGGAGCGCGTCGCGCAGGGCGGCGACGAAGACGCCAGTGCCGCCGATCTGCGCGAGGTGCTCCCGGGAGGTGTCCCCGTACGTCGTGATCTCCACGAGCTCGACGGGCCGGCCGGTCAGCTGCCGGACGGCGTCGGCCACGTGCCCGGACTGGGCCATGGCGAGCTTGCTGCGCCTGGTCCCGAGCCTCAGTGCCCTCTCGGTCATACTCGCCCTCGGTTCTTGACGTCGGCGTCATTCAGGTCGGCCCGGCTGACAGAAGCCACCGTCTCCGGGTCGAGGTCGAAGAGTGTCCGCAGCGCGTCCGCGTACCCGGCGCCGCCGGGCTCGCTGGCCAGCTGCTTGACCCGCACGGTCGGCGCGTGCAGGAGCTTGTCGACCACGCGGCGCACGGTCTGGGTGATCTCGGCGCGCTGCTTGTCGTCGAGGCCGGGTAGGCGGCCCTCCAGCCGGGCGACCTCGCCCGCGACCACGTCGGCGGCCATGGCGCGCAGGGCGACCACGGTCGGGGTGATGTGGGCGGCGCGCTGGGCGGCGCCGAAGGCGGCGACCTCGTGGGAGACGATGCCGCGGACCAGGTCGACGTCGGCGGCCATGGGCGCGTCGGCGGATGCCTCGGCGAGCGACTCGATGTCGACGAGCCGGACGCCGGGGACGCGGTGGGCGGCGGCGTCGATGTCGCGGGGCATGGCGAGGTCGAGGAGCGCGAGCGGCGTACGACGGCCCCGCACGGCGGTCTCGACGGCCTCGCCGGTGAGGACGAGTCCGGTGGCGCCGGTGCAGGAGACGACGACGTCGGCACGTGTCAGTTCGTCGCCGACGGCAACCATCTCGACCGCGCGCGCGGCGACGCCCGTGCCGCCGGGCTCCGTGAGGATCTCGGCGAGGCGCTGGGCGCGGGCGGTGGTCCGGTTGGCGATGACGATCTCGGAGACGCCGGAGCGCGCGAGGGTGGCGGCGGCGAGCGAGGACATCGAGCCGGCGCCGATGACCAGGGCGCGCTTGCCCGCGGCCCAGCTCTCGACGTCCGGTCCCTCGGCGAGCTGCTCCAGGCCGAAGGTGACGAGCGACTGCCCGGCCCGGTCGATCCCGGTCTCGCTGTGGGCGCGCTTGCCGACCCTCAGGGCCTGCTGGAAGAGGTCGTTGAGGAGGCGTCCGGCGGTGTGCTGTTCCTGGCCGAGGGCGAGGGCGTCCTTGATCTGGCCGAGGATCTGGCCCTCGCCGACGACCATGGAGTCGAGCCCGCAGGCCACCGAGAAGAGGTGGTGGACGGCCCGGTCCTCGTAGTGCACGTAGAGGTACGGAGTGAGCTCCTCCAGTCCGACGCCGCTGTGCTGGGCGAGGAGCGTGGAGAGCTCGGCGACCCCGGCGTGGAACTTGTCCACGTCGGCGTAGAGCTCGATGCGGTTGCAGGTGGCGAGGACGGTGCCCTCGGTGGCCGGTTCGGCGGCGAGGGTGTCCTGGAGCAGCTTGGCCTGGGTGTCCGCCGACAGCGCGGCCCGCTCCAGGATGGAGACCGGGGCGCTGCGGTGGCTGAGGCCGACGACGAGGAGGCTCATGCCGGCATCACGGCGGGGACGTCCCCGTCGGGTCCCTTGCGGCCGGTGCCCGCGGTGCCGCGGGGAGCCGGCGGTACGACGGAGGCGGCGGCGGGCACGGCGGCGGCGCCCTGCTCGGCGTCCTCGGCGTCCGTCTCCTCGCCGGCCTTGCGCTGCTCGTGGAAGGCGAGGATCTGGAGCTCGATGGAGAGGTCGACCTTGCGGACGTCCACGCCGTCGGGCACGGAGAGCACGGTCGGCGCGAAGTTCAGGATGGAGGTGACGCCCGCGGCGACGAGCCGGTCGCAGACCTGCTGGGCGACTCCGGCGGGGGTCGCGATGACGCCGATGGAGACGCCGTCCTCGCTGATGATCTTCTCGAGCTCGTCGCTGTGCTGGACGGGGATCCCGGCGACCGGCTTGCCGGTCATGGCGGGGTCGGCGTCGATCAGCGCGGCGACGCGGAAGCCGCGGGAGGCGAAGCCGCCGTAGCCGGCGAGCGCGGCGCCGAGGTTACCGATGCCGACGATGACGACCGGCCAGTCCTGGGTGAGGCCGAGCTCGCGGGAGATCTGGTAGACGAGGTACTCGACGTCGTAGCCGACACCGCGGGTGCCGTACGACCCGAGGTAGCTGAAGTCCTTGCGCAGCTTCGCGGAGTTGACGCCGGCCGCGGCCGCGAGCTCCTCCGAGGAGACCGTGGGTACGGAGCGTTCCGACAGCGCGGTGAGTGCGCGCAGATACAGCGGAAGGCGGGCGACGGTGGCCTCGGGAATTCCTCGGCTACGGGTCGCCGGTCGGTGAGTTCGGCCAGTTGCCACGGTGCTCCTGCGGGATGAGCGGGGCTGCAGGCGGCCATACGTCCCAAGACCGCCCCGTCGAATGCAGGCTATGTCTTTGTGAACGCGTGCACAAAGATGGTGTCCGTTTTGTCCACCCAAAGTGACCGGGGTCACGCGGCCGGTTCTCGACGGTACGGAACCGCGGAGCGTCGCAGAGCGTTGAGATTCCGACGGGGGCAAAACCGCACACACTCCTCACGATGCCGCCCCCGAAACCCAACAAAACGTCCACGATGGTAACCGGCTTTCGGTCACGCACCCAGTTCTCGCCGGAGCCGCTCGGGGTCCACTCGCCAGAAGGTGTGCTGCTCGCCGTCGACCAGCACGACGGGGATCTGCTCCCAGTACGCCCGGTAGAGCTCCTCGTCGCGCGTGATGTCCTTCTCCTCCCACGACGCCCCGGTTTCGGCGCAGACCGCCTCGATCACCGCGCGGGCGTCGTCGCAGAGGTGGCACCCCGGCTTGCCGATCAGCGTCACGGTGCGCGACGCCGGGTCCTTCTTCTTCGTCCGTCCGAACATGACGTCCATTCTGCGCGCCCGCCCCCCAGCACCCGGCCCGCCGGTTCAGAGCCGGGTCGCCGACTGTTCACACCCTCGCATCCCCACAAGTCGGGAAGTACCGAACAGACTGGCTATGCTCACGGCATGGCCGCTCTGGGATGGCTCACCCGTCGTAGGCGCTCCGCCACCGCGCGCAGCGTGCTCGCAGGCGAGGCCGCTGCCGAGGCAGCGCGCAAGTCCTCGCTCGAGCTGGAACGCGAGCGCGAGGAGGCCGCCGCGCTCGCCGGGGCGCCCGAGACCGCCGTACCGGCCGAGCCCGAGTTCCCGGTCGTCGGCGACGTGCACGCCGCCGCCTTCTTCGACCTCGACAACACGGTGATGCAGGGCGCCGCGATCTTCCACCTCGGCCGCGGCCTCTACAAGCGGAAGTTCTTCCAGCGCCGCGAGCTCGCCCGCTTCGCCTGGCAGCAGACCTGGTTCCGGCTCGCCGGCGTCGAGGACCCCGAGCACATGCAGGACGCCCGCGACAGCGCCCTGTCCATCGTCAAGGGCCACCGCGTCTCCGAGCTGATGTCGATCGGCGAGGAGATCTACGACGAGTACATGGCCGACCGCATCTGGCCCGGCACCCGCGCCCTCGCCCAGGCCCACCTGGACGCGGGACAGAAGGTCTGGCTCGTCACGGCCGCGCCCGTGGAGACCGCCACGATCATCGCCCGCCGCCTCGGCCTGACCGGCGCGCTCGGCACGGTCGCCGAGTCCGTCGACGGCGTCTACACCGGCAAGCTGGTCGGCGAGCCCCTGCACGGCCCCGCCAAGGCCGAGGCCGTCCGCGCGCTCGCCGCCGCCGAGGGCCTCGACCTGGCCCGCTGCGCCGCCTACAGCGACTCCCACAACGACATCCCCATGCTGTCGCTGGTCGGCCACCCGTACGCCATCAACCCCGACGCCCAGCTGCGCAAGCACGCGAAGGCGCGGGACTGGCGGCTGCGCGACTACCGCACGGGCCGCAAGGCGGCCAAGGTCGGCATCCCGGCCGCGGCGGGCCTCGGCGCCGTGGCCGGCGGCACGGCCGCCGCGGTCGCGCTCCACCGCCGCCGCCGCTGACGGCACCCGCCGCACCCGCTCCCCACCCGCTACACCCCGCGAGACGCGCGACACGCCGTGATCGGAGCCGTGACGGCGCACGGCTCCTCCTCGCGTCCCCCTGCCGATACGTTTCGGCTGCGACCGACTGCGACAACCCCGGACCAACGGCACTCACCCGTCCGTGGTCGAACAGCACCGCACAGGTCGACTCCCGGGCAATCCCGCCTCCTTACCCAGCAACGGCCCCGATCACTCCCCCGCTCCGCACTTGAGCACAACGCAACGCCCACGCAGTCACACTCGGAAGCGATTCGATCAATAACTGCTCACGAATCGTGACCTGATCTGTCGTCAAGCAGTAACAGATACGACGGAATCGATGATTTGAGCAACTGGGTGTAGCGCTGCCTGTACGAAGCGTTATTCTCCTCAGACGCACAACGGAACCCTCACGTCGCCACGACGAGTGAACGGTCCCGCACTGCACGTGATGGAAGCTCTGCCTCTGGGAGTCCCGTGTACCCACACGTCGGGGTTGACACCTCGGGCCTGGCTACGCTGCGCGCAACGGTCCTCGACCACTTGCGCGGCTTCGTCCCCACCGCGTACGCCGGCCCCGTCCCCGCCTTCGCCTTCGCCGCACCGGCACCCGCCGGCCCGTGCTATGCCCTGGCCGACGGCGGACCCGCCGTGGGCAGACGGGGCGCGCGCGGCGGCTCCGGAACCTCGACCGCCGCCCGCCGCCCCACCGCCGACAGCGACAGCGCCCGCATGATGGACCTGGTCGAGCGGGCCCAGGCCGGCGAGGCCGAGGCCTTCGGCCGCCTCTACGACCAGTACAGCGACACCGTCTACCGCTACATCTACTACCGCGTCGGCGGGAAGGCGACGGCGGAGGACCTGACCAGCGAGACGTTCCTGCGCGCCCTGCGCCGGATCTCCACCTTCACCTGGCAGGGACGCGACTTCGGCGCCTGGCTCGTCACCATCGCGCGCAACCTCGTCGCCGACCACTTCAAGTCCAGCCGCTTCCGCCTCGAAGTCACCACCGGCGAGATGCTCGACGCCAACGAGGTGGAGCGCAGCCCCGAGGACTCCGTCCTGGAGTCCCTCTCCAACGCGGCCCTGCTCGACGCCGTCCGCCGCCTCAACCCCCAGCAGCAGGAGTGCGTGACGCTCCGCTTCCTCCAGGGCCTCTCGGTCGCCGAGACCGCCCGGGTCATGGGAAAGAACGAGGGCGCCATCAAGACCCTCCAGTACCGGGCGGTCCGCACCCTGGCCCGCCTCCTCCCGGACGACGCCCGCTGACCTCCCCGCCCGCGGGTCCCCGTCTCCTCCGTACGCGAGCCCCACCTCGCCCCCTCACCCCTCCCTCCCCCCACGCCACCACTGCCCTCCCAACTCACAGTCGGTGACGCCCCGATGACGCACTGGTCCGATCATCTTTCGCGCGTAACCCAAGTGCCGCGCCGCTCGTTGTGCGAACTGCAGACTCCCTGTGGTCACGCCCTGCCCGCAGACACTCACTCTTTCGTGTGGATGCGCTCAAGGTGTGCAACCTTCCGGACCCCCCGGGGAGTCGACCGTCATGACGAGAGGAGGTGCCGCCCGTGATCGCGAACGTATCGGCGCACCGGCGGGCGAACGCCTTCGCCCAGGCCCTGGAGGACCGGACGTCCGAGGGTGCGGCGGCCGAGCAGCCCGAGACGTCGGCCGAACCGGCCGAGCAGGGGCGACTGTTGGCCTTGGCGAGCGGACTCGGCGAACTGCCGAAGCCGCAGTTGGACCCCGAGGTCAAGGTGGTGCAGCGAGCACAGCTCGTCGCCGCCATGGAGGCGATGCTCGCGGAGGGAGGCGCGGGGGCGGGCCCTACCGTCCCGGAGCAACGGACCGCGAGCGGCAAGGGAGCCCACCGGGCCTCCCCACTCCGCAAGCTCCGTCCCCGGTCCCGCTGGACCAAGGGGCTCGCCGCCGGCGGCCTCACGGTCGGTGTGGCCGCGGGCGCCTTCGGCGGAGTCGCCGCCGCCAGCTCCGACGCCCTCCCCGGTGACTCGCTCTACGGGCTGAAGCGGGGCATGGAGGACATCAAGCTGGGCATGGCGGACGACGACGCGGATCGCGGCGGCATCTACCTCGACCAGGCCTCCACCCGGCTCAGCGAGGCCCGCAGGCTCATGGAGCGCGGCCGCTCCGGCGACCTCGACCACGAGTCGCTCACCGAGATCCGCCGCGTCCTCGGCGGCATGAAGCACGACGCCTCCGAGGGCCACCGCCTGCTCCGCCAGGCGTACGAGCGGGACGGCGAGATCGGCCCGATGGCCAGGCTCAACTCCTTCGCCCAGGCCCACCGGGACACCTGGGACGGCCTTCGCGACCGGCTCCCCGTGCAGCTCGCGGACGTGGGCAACGAGGTGACGGGTGTCTTCGACGCCATAGACGAAGAGGTCGAGCCGCTCCAGTCGGTGCTGCCCCGCACCCCGGAGAAGGGCGCGGTCGGCTCCGGGAGCTCCGGTACCCCCGGCACCCCGGACAGCACCCGTGGCTCGGACGGCCAGCGGCCCCCCGCCGCCCAGGAGTCCACCGCCCCGGGCGACCACTCCACCCGGCCCCGCCCGTCCGGTACGACCTCGGGCACCGGCCCGAGCAGCGGTACGGGCACGGGCACGACCCCCGGCTCGGACGGCGGCACCGACTCCCCGGAGGACGACGGTCTCCTCGGCGGCAGCGCGGGCGACCTCCTCAGGCCGTCCCCGACCGGCGCGCCGACCCCGCCCGCCGGGCAGTCGCCCCCGGCGGCCCCGGACGTCACCATCCCGCCCCTCCTGCCGGGCCTCCTTCCGGGCCTCGGCATCGACAGCGAGGACGCTCGCTGACCCACGCGGAAGGGGCGCCCCCACGGACGGGGGGCGCCCCTTCCCCGTACCGGAAGAGTCCCGGCGTCAGAAGAAGACCGACCGCCGCTGCACCAGCAGCTTGTAGAGCGTGTGCTGGATCTGCTCCCGCACCTGGTCCGTCAGGTTGAACATCAGCATCGGGTCCTCCGCCGCCTCGGGCGGAAAACCGTCCGTCGGAATCGGCTCGCCGAACTGGATCGTCCACTTCGTCGGCAGCGGCAGCGCCCCCAGCGGCCCGAGCCACGGGAAGGTCGGCGTGATCGGGAAGTAGGGGAAGCCGAGGAGGCGCGCCAGCGTCTTGGCATTGCCGACCATCGGGTAGATCTCCTCCGCGCCCACGATCGAGCAGGGCACGATCGGCACCCCGGCCCGCAGCGCCGTCGAGACGAACCCGCCCCGCCCGAACCGCTGGAGCTTGTACCGCTCCGAGAACGGCTTCCCGATGCCCTTGAAGCCCTCGGGCATCACCCCGACGATCTCGCCCGCCCGCAGCAGCCGTTCGGCGTCCTCCGCACAGGCCAGGGTGTGCCCGGCCTTCCGGGCCAGCTCGTTGACGACCGGCAGGACGAAGACGAGATCGGCGGCGAGCAGCCGCAGGTGCCGGCCCGCCGGATGGTGGTCGTGCACGGCGACCTGCATCATCAGGCCGTCCAGCGGCAGCGTCCCGGAGTGGTTGGCGACGATCAGCGCCCCGCCCTTCTCCGGGATGTTCTCGACGCCCTTCACCTCCACCCGGAAGTACTTCTCGTAGAGCGGGCGCAGCAGCGACATCAGGACCTGGTCGGTGAGTTCCTCGTCGTACCCGAACTCGTCGACCTCGTACTCGCCGGTGATCCGCCGCCGCAGGAACGCCAGCCCGCCGGCGAGCCGCCGCTCCCAGCCGCTGCCGGTGCCCGCCGCACCGCTTGCGTCGGCCTCCCCGGCCGTGCCCGCCCCACCGGCCGGGGCACCCGGCTCCTCCGCCGCCCCGCCGGCCTCCACGGCCTCCTCGGCCTCGACGGTGTCCGGGACGTCCCGCGGCTCGCCCGGCCCCGTCTCCGGTGTCCCGGGCGGCTGCTGGGGCGCCGGCAGGGCACGTACGGCCGCCGCCTCACCGTCCGCCCTGGCCGGGCGCCTTCGGGCCCGCGAGCGGTCGTCGTCGAACGGAATGACCTTGGCGTCCGCCATCGCTCTCCGGTTCTCCTCAGGCGCCGTCGTAGACGGCGGTCGATGCGGGGGCAGGGGCATGAGCGGGGGTGGCCGGGCCGGGATGCGAGCCCGGGGCGAGGCGGCCGGCGATCCGGTCCACCGCCCCGGCGAGCGTCTCCGGCGGCAGCAGCCCCGGGCCGCGGCTCTCCGCGAAGTCCGCGAAGGTCTCCGCCGTCGTCCGGCGCGGCGCGAAGCCGAGGACCTCCCGCATCTGGACCGTCGAGACGACCCTGCCGTGGGTCAGCAGCCGGATCTGGTCCGGTGCGAAGTCGGTGAGCCCGACCGTCCGCAGCGCCGTCCCCACCCAGGTGACCGCCGGCAGCAGGACCGGCACGGTCGGGCGGCCGAGTCGCCGCGCGCACTGGGAGAGCAGCAGGACCCCGTCCCCGGCGATGTTGAACGTGCCGCTGTTCAGGGTGGAGCGGCGTGGCTCGTGCGCCGCCAGGCGCAGCACGTCGACGACGTCGTCCTCGTGGACGAACTGCAGCCGCGGGTCGTAGCCGAGGACGGTCGGCAGCACCGGCAGCGACAGGTACTCGGCGAGCGGCGAGTCGACGCGCGGCCCCAGGATGTTCGCGAACCGCAGCACGCACACGGCCACGTCGGGGCGGCGCCGGGCGAAGCCCCGCACGTACCCCTCGACCTCGACGGCGTCCTTGGCGAACCCGCCGCTCGGCAGCGACTTGGCGGGCGTCGTCTCGGTGAAGACGGCCGGGTCGCGGGGCGCGGCGCCGTAGACGCTCGTACTGGACTTGACCACGAGCCGGCGGATCCGGGGCGACTTCTGGCAGGCGCCGAGGAGCTGCATCGTCCCGATGACGTTGGTCTCCTTGACCGTCGTCCGGCCGCCGGAGCCGAGGGCGATCCCGGTGACGTCCATGTGGACCACCGTGTCGATCTCGTGTTCGGCGAGGACCTTGGCGATGGCCGGGCGGCGGATGTCGGCCCGTACGAACTCGGCGGCACCGAGATCGTGCGCCGGGGCGACCGCGTCCACGGCCACCACCCGTTCCACCTCCGGATCCCGCTGGATCCGCCGCACGAAGCGGCCTCCGAGGTGCCGGGCGGCACCGGTGACGAGCACGACCCTGCCCAAGATCAGCGCCTTCCGTCCGTGTTCCGTTGGTCGCCACGGTAGCGCCTCGGCATTTCGGCGCAATGAAAACGTGGCCCCTCACCGAGAACGGTGAGGGGCCACGTCTTACGCACGAAAGCTGCGCCAGCAGCCGTCGCTTACTTCTTGTTGCGACGCTGAACGCGCGTGCGCTTGAGCAGCTTGCGGTGCTTCTTCTTGGCCATCCGCTTGCGCCGCTTCTTGATAACAGAGCCCACGACTACCCTCGCTCACTTCTTCTCACTGGTGCGGGGCGTCTGGGCCCACACGACCTACGTCGGCCTAGCCTACCGGCATGAGCGCCGACCTCGTAATCCGAGGGCCGGACTCCGCTCACCGACTGTTGGCCGGGGCGCTCGCTACGCGCTCCCCACCCCCACGAAGGACTCCTTCAGGTACTCGTGAACCGCCTGTTCCGGGACCCGGAAGGACCTGCCCACCCGGATCGCCGGCAGATGACCGCTGTGCACCAAGCGGTACACGGTCATCTTGGACACGCGCATCACCGCGGCGACTTCCGCCACGGTCAGAAACTTGACCTCGTTGAGAGGTCGATCGCCAGCAGCCATGACCCACCTGTACCTTCCGCAGGCGACGCTCACCGGCTTCCCCTCCGGTGACTCTTCGTCGCCGAGCGCTCACGCTCCAGACTAGGGGCGGGTGGTACGAGTGGGGAAGAGGAGCTGCCATCGGCCGTTTACCGTGACAGACACGCTCGATTGAGCACATAGCGCGTCAGGGGACGGTAGTACGCCGAGCGCACGCCGTCATCAAGCGGAACGGCCACGGACACCTGCCCCTCCGCCTCGCCGACGAAGAGCGCCGGATCGTCCGTATCGGCGAGCCCGATGGCCTCGATGCCCAGCTGACCAGCACCGCAGACCCACCCGTGGTCCCCGACCACCAGCTCGGGCAGCGGCCCGCCCTCGTCCGCGGCGCTCTCCAGCGCGGCCCGAACCGGCAGCGGCGAGTGCGAGTGCGCCCCCACCCCGCGCCCGCTGCCCGGTGGCCCCGGCTCGCGCACGAACGCGACGCCCCGTACGTAGTCCAGCAGGTGCGTGCGTAGACCGAACCGGGTCGTTATGTCGACACATCTCCCCTGCGCGGGGGTGAGAACAACACATCCCGCCGCCGACAAAGCGTCCGCGAGCGCGACGTAGAAACCGAGCAGTCGGTGCGGATGGCCCGTCCCGAGCAGCACCGGAACCCTCCGCGCGGCCGCCGCGCCCAGCCTCGCGGCGAAGGCGTCGAGCGCCCGCAGCGTACGCTCCGGGTCGATGACGTCCCGCCCCGACCGGTGCGCGGGATCGGCCGACACCCCGCACTTGTCCGCCATCAGCCGCAGCAGCTCCGCCTCGCCCCACCCCCGTACGGGATCGAGCCCCAGCAGCACCCGCGGATCCCGGGCCGCGAACAGCCGGTAGCTCCGCAGGCTCTCCTCCCGCGCCGTCGTGACCGTCCCCGCCAACCCCGCCGCCAACAGATGCGCCCGCAGCGCCCCGGTACTCAACACCCGCCCGATGCTGCCGGACCCCACCTGCCGGAGCGTCAGAATCCGCCGCACACCGCACAGTTGGCGTAACGACCGGGCTTCCGTCCGAGAGGCGCCTCCTGGGGAAGCAGCCCTTCGGGGCAGCCCCTAGGGAAGCAGCCCCCGCAGCGGGAACGCCGCCTTCCGCGTCGCCAGCACCGACTGGTCCAGCCGGTCGGCCGGGTCGTACCCCTCGCTCCAGTCCCGGTAGGCCACCGGCCACCGCCCGTCCGTCATGCGCGCGGGACCCAGCTGCCGCGTCCGCGCGTACACCTCGTCCCGCCACGACGACGGGATCACCGTCTCCGGCTCCACGGGCGCGTGCGCCGCGATCCCCACCAGATGCGTCCACGACCGCGGTACGACGTCCACCACCGCGTATCCGCCACCGCCCAGCGCCAGCCAGCGCCCGTCCGCGTGCGCGTGCGCCAGCTCGTGGCAGGCCTCCTGCACGGCCCGCTGCGCGTCCAGCGACACCGCCAGGTGCGCGAGCGGGTCCTCGAAGTGCGTGTCCGCCCCGTGCTGGGTGACGAGCACCTGCGGCCGGAAGTCGGCGAGCAGCTCCGGTACGACCGCGTGGAAGGCCCGCAGCCAGCCCGCGTCGCCCGTCCCGGCCGGAAGCGCCACGTTCACCGCCCCGCCCTCGGCCGCCCCCGGCGCCCCGGTCTCCTCCGGCCACCCCGTCTGCGGGAACAGCGTCCGCGGGTGCTCGTGCAGCGAGATCGTCAGGACCCGCGGGTCCTCCCAGAACGCGGCCTGCACCCCGTCCCCGTGGTGGACGTCCACGTCCACGTACACGACCCGCTCCGCGCCCAGCTCCAGGAGCCGCGCGATGGCGAGCGAGGCGTCGTTGTAGATGCAGAAGCCCGAAGCGGACCCCGGCATCGCGTGGTGCAGCCCGCCCGCGAAGTTCACCGCGTGCTCGGCCTCGCCGCGCCAGACCGCCTCCGCCGCGCCGACCGACTGCCCGGCGATCAGCGCCGACACCTCGTGCATCCCCGCGAACGCCGGATCGTCGACCGTGCCGAGCCCGTACGCCTGATCGGCCCGCCGCGGGTCCGCGGACGCCGCCCGCACCGCGGCCACGTAGTCCTCACGGTGGACGAGCCGCAGCGTCGACGCCCCGGCCGGCTTCGCCGCCACCACGTCCACCGCCCGGTCCAGGCCGAACGCCCGGACGAGCCCCATGGTCAGTTCGAGCCGCACCGGATCCATCGGATGCTCCGACCCGAAGTCGTACCCCGTGACAGCTTCATCCCACATCAACAGTGCGCGGCCGCTCATGCCCGCCACCGTATCGGGCGCCCCGCGAGCCGAACGACGTGGCGTACACCACCGTCACCAGGACCAGCACCATCGGCACCAGCATCGCGCCCCGGTAGCTCCACGCGTCCCCGAGCGCCCCCACGAGCGGCGACCCGATCAGGAACCCGACGTAGTTGAAGACGTTGAGCCGCGCCACGGCCGCGTCGCTCCGCCCGGGGAACAGCCGCCCGGCGGCGGCGAAGGTCTGCGGCACCAGGACGCTCAGCCCCAGGCCGAGCACGGTGAAACCCGCGAGCCCCACCCAGGCCACCGGCGCCACGGCCACCACCGCGAACCCGAGCGCCGCGAGCATCGCCCCCAGCCGTACGACGGCCTCGGCCCCGAGCCGCCGCACCCCGACGTCCCCCACGGCCCGCCCGAGGAGCGTCGTCACCATGTACGCGTTGTAGGGCACGGTCGCCGTCGCCTCGGAACTCCCCAGCACGTCCTGGAGGTACTTGGCCGACCAGTTGGAGACGGTCGAGTCCCCGATGTACGCGAAGGTCATCACCAGACAGAGCGGCAGCAGCAGCCGGAACGCGACCCTCGACCCGCCCTTCCCCTCCTCCTCTCGGGCAGCTCCTTCGGCCCCCGACACGTACCACCGGCTCCCGACGAGCGCGAGCGGCAGCAGGACGGCCACCACCGGGAGATACGAGACGAACAGCGACAGCTCCTCGTGCGCCCCCACCCACGCGAGAGAGGCCCCCATGATCCCGCCGAAGCTGTACGAGGCGTGGAAGCCAAGCATGATGCTCCGGCCGTACGCCCGCTGGAGGCTCACCCCCAGCATGTTCATGGAGGCGTCCAGGGCGCCGACGGCCAGCCCGAAGAGCCCGAGGGCGGCGACGGCCTGCCACAGCTCGCTCCCCGCACCCACGGCGAGCAGCGCGAGCAGGACGACGGGCTGCGCCCACCGCAGCACCACCCCCGGCCCCACCCGGGCGACCAGCTTCTCCGTGGCGACACTCGCGACTCCGGCCAGGATCGGCACGGCGGCGAGGAACACGGGCAGCAGCCCGTCCGATATCCCGTACCGGTCCTGGATCGCCGGAATGCGCGTCACGAGCAGGGCGAAGGTGACCCCCTGCACGAAGAAGCCGACCGCCAGGGAGCCCCGCCCGTACCGCAACCGCGCATCCGTCATGGCGGCACAGCGTAGGCCCGGGACTTACCGCTGGGTAGACGGATCACCACCCCAATGTGGCGGGCAGCTCCTCCATCGTCCCGAAGTAACCGGTGGCTCCGGCGAGCTTCTCGCGGGGCGTCATCGCGGTGAACCCGTAGACGTCCATTCCGGCGGCGACGGCGGCCTGCACGCCGAGCCGGCTGTCCTCGACGACGACACACCGCTCGGGCGCCACGCCCATCCGGGCCGCCGCGTGGAGGAAGAGGTCCGGCTCGGGCTTCCCGCGCCCCACGTCCTCGGCGCTGAAGGTGTTCTCGTCCTTGAACCACGCGTCCAGCCCGGTCTTCCGGTGCCCGACGCGGATCCGCTGATGGCTCCCGGAGGACGCGACGCAGTACGGAATCCCTTGGGCGGCCAGGGCCCTCAGCACGCCCTGCGCCCCGGCCACGGCCTCCAGCTCCGCCTCGAAGGCGGCGAAGACCCTCGCGTGGAAGGTGTCGTCGAACCCCGCCGGCAACCGCTGTCCGCTGCGCTCCTCGACCAGCTCGTGGATCCGGTGCAGGGCGGACCCCATGTAGTCCCGCACGGACTCCTCGTACGTGGTGGGGTGACCGAGCTCCGTGAGGTAGCCGGCCAGCAACCGGTTCGAGATCGGCTCGCTGTCGACGAGCACCCCGTCGTTGTCGAAGATCACCAAGTCGTAGCGCATGAGCATCACCCTAAACGCAGAAAAGCCCCGCACCAGAAGGTGCGGGGCTTTCCCACAATGATTGTTCGGCGGCGTCCTACTCTCCCACAGGGTCCCCCCTGCAGTAC
>NZ_JBSFSA010000038.1:0-67496 GCF_053589515.1 Streptomyces sp. NPDC003327
CCTCTTCAGTTTTGTGTAACATCAGCCAATTGAAAGGCCCGGCGGTCGGCCGGGCCCCTCGGGCCTCGGGGGTCCCCGCCGACCGGCCCGGGCCGGTCGGCGGGGAGCCTCAGCGGGCCGCGCTCTTCGCCCCGGTGTCGCTGCCGCTCGTCCGGGCGGCGGGTCCGCGACGGGCGCCGAGGACGCCCGCCCCCACCACGAGGCCCAGGCAGAGCAGCGTGACCAGGCCGAACGAGAACACCAGGGAGGTCGCGTCGGCGATGCCGCCGATCGCCGAGGGGGCGACGAGACCCGAGGTGTACGTGATGGTGGCGACGCCCGCGATGGCCTGGCTCGGGTTCGGGCCGCTCCGCGCGGCGGCGGCGAAGGCGAGCGGGACGACCACCGCGATGCCGAGCCCCACCAGTGCGAATCCGGCCACCGCGACGGCCACGTGCGGGGCGAGGACCACGAGGAGGCCGCCGAGGGTCGCGGCGGCGCCCCCGACCCGTACCGTACGGACCGCGCCGAAGCGGTCCACGACCCGGTCGCCGACCAGCCGGGCCACGGCCATCGTCAGGGCGAACGCGGTCGTGGAGGCGGCGGCGAGTCCGGCGGAGCTGCCCAGCTCGTCGCGGAGGTAGACGGCCGACCAGTCGAGGCTGGCGCCCTCCGCGAAGACCCCGCAGAAGCCGATGGCACCGATGACCAGGGCGGACCTGGGCGGCAGCGCGAAGCGCGGCGGCGGCTCCTCGTCGGGGGTGCTGCGCAGGTCCAGGACGCCCTGGCAGAAGAGCAGGCCGAGGGCGGTCAGGACGAGCGCGGCGGCCAGGTGGTGGAGCCGGGCGTCGGCGCCGAGGTGGGCGGCGACCGTGCCCGCGGCCGAGCCGATCAGCGCGCCCACGCTCCACATGCCGTGCAGGCTGGACATGATCGAGCGGCCGAGCCGGGTCTCGGTCTCGACGCCGAGCGCGTTCATCGCCACGTCGGACATGCCGGCCGTGGCGCCGTACACGAAGAGCGCGCCGCACAGGCCCCAGACGTTCGGCGCGAGGGACGGCAGCGTCAGGGAGAGCGTCCACAGGACGAGCAGTCCGCGCAGCGCGGTGCGGGCGCCGAAGCGATGGCTGACGGCGCC
The DNA here is from genome assembly GCF_053589515.1 of Streptomyces sp. NPDC003327. Lineage (NCBI taxonomy): Bacteria > Bacillati > Actinomycetota > Actinomycetes > Kitasatosporales > Streptomycetaceae > Streptomyces > Streptomyces sp. NPDC003327. Next base: position 1,118 of record NZ_JBSFSA010000038.1, read on the forward strand.
GGCCAGCGGCATCGCGAGGGAGGCGCCGAGCGCGGGGAAGGCGAGCGCGAGACCGAGCTGGCCCGCGCTCACGCCCGCGTGCTCCTGGATCCAGGGGATGCGGGTGGCGAAGCTCCCGGTGACCGCCCCGTGGACGCAGAAGACGGCGGCGACGGCGAAGCGCGCCCGCCGGAGGCGTTCGGTGCTGAGGACGGTCTCCGCCGCCATGGGTCCCTCCCCGTGTCGTGTGTGCCCGTAAACTATCAGGAACCCTGCCTGATAAATAGCGAGCCGGGATCGCCCCGCGCGGGGCCACGTCTGAGAGGATCGCCGCATGGCCGCATCCCCGAGCACCGCACGGGCCATCAACGACCGGCTCGCCCTGCGACTGCTCCAGGACGAGGGCCCGTTGACGGCCGCTCAGCTCAAGACGCACACCGGACTCTCCCGCCCCACCGTCGCCGACCTCGTCGAGCGGCTGCAGGGCTCGGGGCTCGTCCACGTCGTCGGCGAGGCCGGAGCCGAACGCCGGGGACCCAACGCCAAGCTGTACGGCATCGTCGCCGACCGCGCCCACCTCGCCGCCCTCGACGTCCGCACCCGCTCGGTCACCGTCGCCGTCACCGACCTGCTCGGTACGACCCTGGCCGAGGCGTCCGCGCCGGTCGGCGAGGACGAGGGGGCCTCCGGCCCCGCGCCCGCGCAGGGCGGGGGAGGCACCGGTCCGGCCGTGGAGAAGGCGGTCGCCCTCCTGGAGCGGGCCGTCGAGGAGGCCGGGGTGGACGGGCTCCACAGCGTGGCCGTGGGCGCGCCCGGCCTCATCGACCCGGCCACCGGAGACCTGCGCGACTCCGCCCGGCTGCCCGCCTGGCACCGCCGGCTCGTCCGCGTCCTGCAGGAGCGGCTGCCCGCCCACGTCCTGGTCGAGAACGAGACCAATCTCGCCGCCCTGGCCGAGCTCCGGGAGGGCGCGGCGCGCGACCGCGAGGACTTCGTCCTGCTCTGGCTCGGCCAGGGCGTCGGCGCCGCCGTGGTCCTCGGCGGCGGCCTCCGCCGCGGCGCCTCCGGCGGTGCCGGCGAGATCGGCTTCCTGCCGGTGCCGGGCACGGCGCGGCTGCCCTCGGCCACCGGCTGCGACGGCGGCTTCCACGAGCTGGCCTGCGCCGCCGCGATCGAGGCGCTGGCCGTCGAGCACGGCCTCGACCCGGCGACCGCGCTCGCCTCCGGCCACGGTCCCTTCGTGGACGCCGTCGCCCGCCGGGTCGCGGTCGGCGCGGCGGCCGTCGCGGCCGTCCTCGACCCCGGCTGTGTGGTCCTCGGCGGCGAGACCGGCCACGTCGGCGGCGCCCCCCTCGCGGCCCGCGTCGAGGCCGAACTCGCCGCCCTCTCGCCGCTGCGCACCGAGGTCCGCCCGACCGCCCTGGGCGACGCGGCGGTCCTGCGCGGCGCCCTACTCACCGCCCGCGACGCCGCCCAGGACGCGCTCTTCCCCCGGGGCTGAGCGCCCCGGGGCGGCCGGATCCCCCGGGGCGGCCGGGTCCCCGCGAGGTGGCCGGGCTCCGTCGGGCCTGCCCGCACACCCCGGGCCTGCCAGCGGACCCGGGCCACCCCGCACACGCCGGGCCTGCCCGCGCACCCAGGGCCGCCCGACCGCACACCCGGGCCCGCCCCCCACACGCGACCGCGCCGCGCTCCCCCCGAGGGGTGCGCGGCGCGGAGGGTTCCCGGCGGCGGCAAGGGCCGTGAACCGCCGCCGGGGGTCCGTCAGGACCGGGTGATCAGCAGGCGCCGAGGTCCTTCCAGACGCCCCACTGGCCGGTCGTGCCCGGCTCCTCGTTCTGGGTCCACCACTGGGCCTTCCAGGTGCGGCCCTTGTGGGAGACCTCGTTGCCCGCGGTGTAGACCGTGCCGGCCACGTACGCCGGGGCGGTGCAGCCCGTGGTGGGCGGGGTCGTCGGCGGGGTCGTCGGAGGCGTGGTCGGGGGAGTCGTCGGCGGGGTCGTCGGAGGCGTGGTGGGCGGCGTGGTGGCGCCCGGCTCCACGACCGTCGTGCCGCGCGCCAGGTCGCCGGCGAGGGCGTACGTCGTCCCGTTGATGTTCACCGTCCAGTTGGAGGGGGTGGACACCGGCAGGTAGTAGTTGAACGCCAGGTCGACCGTCGCGCCCGGGGCGAGCGACTGCCAGGCCGGGAGCTTCAGGGAGACGCGGTGGAAGTCGCCCTTCAGGCCTCCGACGTTGGCGCCCGTGTGGTCGCTGCTGATGACCTTGGCGCCGAAGCCCGACTGGTCGGAGGCGTTCCCCGGCGCGGAGGTGCCGTAGTCGAACTGGAACTCCGTGCCGCCGGGCAGTGTCGTGTTCGTCCGGTTGGTGATCTTGATCTTCGGGGTGATCGGGTAGTTCGAGTCGCCCAGCTTGAACTCGGTGAAGGCGGTCTCGATGTTCACGGCCTGGGTCGGCAGCGCCTTGGTGGACGTCTTCGCGCCGTACGGGGTGGCGGCCTTGAACTTGTCGTACATCAGAGAGGTGAGCGTGGAGCCCATCTCGTACTGGCCCTTGGCGGCGTTCCAGGCGTAGTCGCCGGCCATCTCCCAGACCATCGTGCCGCCGATGCCCCGGTTGACGACGTAGTCGGCCTTGGCGGCCACGGACTGCTCGTCCTCGGTGGAGAGGAAGACCTTCTTCTCGGCGTTCCACAGCCACGGCGCGACCAGCGTCGCGTCGTACTTGCGGGCGTAGGTGCCGGTCAGGGTGGTGGTGGCGGGGAAGCCGTACTTCGTGACGTAGTCGCCGACGATCCCCTTCTCCAGGTTCTTGGCGTGCCACATCGGGTTGGAGCCGGCGGGCGACTCCTTGCCCGCGGTGTCCTTGTCGTGCCAGAGGTTGTCGATGCCGACGGCGCCGTCGCCGCACTTGGTCAGGCCCGCTCCGGCCGGGCAGGTGGCCGCGGTGGCCTTGCCCCAGAGGCCGTCGGTGCCGCCCTGCACGTTCTTGTGGCCGCGGGTGTAGTAGGGCAGGCCGATGTTGATGCGGCCGGCCGGCATGGAGCCGCGGAAGTAGTGGTACGCCCAGTCGGTGTTGAGGTAGCCGATGCCGCCGTACTGCGCCGAGCCGTAGACGCCGGCGGCGGCGAGCTCGCCGTCCTTGCCGTCGTCGAAGAGCGAGGCGTTGGGGCCGACGTACTCGTTCCAGGCGCCGTGGAGGTCGTACGACATGATGTTGACGTAGTCCAGGTACTTCTGGACCTGGAAGGTCTCCATGCCGCGCAGCAGGTAGCCGGAGGAGGGGGCGGCGACGGTCAGCAGGTAGTGCTTGCCGTCGGCGGCGCCGGCCCGGTCCAGCTTTTCGCGCAGCGACTTCATGAGGGCCGCGTAGCCCTGCACGAGGCCCCCGCGGCGCGCGTTCGCGAGCTGCCAGTCGAGCGGGTTGCCCGCGTCCTTCATCGTGGTCGGGTACTCGTAGTCGATGTCGACGCCGTTGAACCCGTACTTCCGGATGAAGTCGACGGCCGAGGTCGCGAAGGTGTCGATCCCGGCCTGGTTGACCGAACCGTCGGCGTTGGTGGCCATCGAGTAGAAGCCGCCGGAGTTCACCCGGTCGCCGTTGTCGGCGAAGTACCCGCCCGTCTCCGCCCAGCCGCCGACCGAGATCAGCGTCTTGACGTCGGGGTGCTGCTTCTTGAACTTGTTGAGCAGGTTGAAGTGGCCCTTGTACGCGAAGGAGGGGTCCATCTCCGCGCCGGCGACACCGGGCCAGGTCATCCCGGTGGCCGCGTTGTTCGGGCCGTCCGTGCCCACGGACAGTTTGTTGTCGCCGCCGATGTGGCCGAAGGCGTAGTTGATGTGGGTGATCTTGTCCCACGGAATGTCCTTGGCGAGGTACGCGGGCTCGCCGTTCTTGCCGGTGCGCCAGCCCGTGAAGTAGCCGATGACGCGGCGCTGGTGGTCGGCGCCCATCTTCTCGCGGCCCTCGGTGTCGTAGACCGAGCAGTACGGGACGTCGACGCCGGGCGTCCGGTAGAGGCCGTCGGGGCGACAGGACTCGTTGTCGGCGGCGTAGGAGACGCCACCGGAGAGCGAGCTGAGCAGCAGTCCGGCGACGGCCGCGCCGGATGCGAGCAGCGAGGCTCTCTTCGTCGTGGGGGACAGCACGATCGTTCCTCCTGGGGAGGTCGTAGAACACGCGACGAACGAAAAAGGGGGTGGTACGTGTTGCCGCGGACCGTGGAGTGCACGCCGACGATCCGTCACCTCGGAGGTGACACGGAGATTAAGAGGACTAGACCAGTGCGTCAATAGGTCTGGACCAAACACATGAGAAGCGGTTGAACACGGAACCGTGTGAGTCAGCCCACAGGCGTTCGGCGCATGGCCGCACGCCGGTCGTGGCACACTGGCCGTGTATCAGCAGCAGCGCACTCCGGGGTCGGTGTAATTCCGAACCGGCGGTATAGTCCGCGACCCGTCCGCAGCCAGCGGCCGGTTGACCAGGTGGGATTCCTGGACCGACGGTGAAAGTCCGGATGGGAGGCAGTGCGCGGCGGGTGACCCCTCACAGGGGTGTGCCGGCCGTACGTCCGCTGGTCGCCGTCCTTCGGCGCACCATGGACGCGGCCCCGGCGCACCCTGCGCGAGCCGTCGTTCCCGCTCTCTGTCGTCATCGACAGGCCCCGGAGTCCGTGCCCGAAGAGGCAGGAGGACCCGGTGGCCCAGCAGGCCGACATCACCGCCATGCGACGCGCCGTCGAGCTCGCCGCCCGCGGTCTCGGCGCCACCAGCCCCAACCCCGTCGTCGGCTGCGTCATCACCGACGCCTCCGGCCACCCGGTCGGCGAGGGCTGGCACCAGCGCGCCGGAGGCCCCCACGCCGAGGTCCACGCCCTGCGCGCGGCCGGCGTCCTCGCCCGCGGCGGCACCGCGTACGTCACGCTCGAACCCTGCAACCACACCGGCCGCACCGGCCCCTGCGCCCAGGCCCTGATCGACGCCGGCGTCAGCCGGGTCGTCTACGCGGTCGGCGACCCGAACCCGCAGGCCACCGGCGGCGCCGACACCCTGCGCGCGGCCGGGACCGAGGTCGTCCAGGGCCTCCTCGCCGACGAGGCCGAAGCCGGCAACCTCGCCTGGCTCACCTCCGTACGCCGCGGCCGCCCCTTCGTCCGCTGGAAGTACGCCGCCACCCTCGACGGCCGGATCGCCGCCGCCGACGGCACCTCCCGCTGGATCAGCTCCGCCGCCTCGCGCGCCGACGTCCACCGGCTCCGCGCCGAGGCCGACGCCGTGGTCGTCGGCTCCGGCACCGCCCGCGCCGACGACCCCCACCTCGCCGTCCGCGGCGTCGAAGGGGCCGTCCAGCCGCTGCGGGTCGTCGTCGACACCGAGGCCACCGCCGTCAAGCCCGGCGCGCGCGTCCTCGACGACGCGGCCCCCACCCTGATCGCCGTCGCCGAGGACGCCGAGACCGCGCTCCCGGACGTCGTACGGCTTCCCAGGGGCGAGCGCGGCCTCGACGTCCCCGCCCTCCTCGCCGCCCTGCACGCGCGCGGCGTCCGCTCCGTCCTCCTCGAAGGCGGCCCCACCCTCGCGGGCGCCTTCCTCGCCGCGGGCGCCGTCGACCAGGTCGTCGGCTACCTCGCCCCGGTCCTCCTCGGCGCGGGCCCCACCGCCCTCGCCGACGCGGGAATCACCACCCTCACCGACGCGTTGCGCCTCGACATCACCGAGACGGCGCGCGTCGGATCCGACCTCCGCATCACCGCCACCATCCAGGGAGCCTGACCGTGTTCACCGGAATCGTCGAAGAACTGGGCGAGGTCGTCGCCGTCGAGCAGCTGGAGGACGCCTCCCGCTTCCGGCTGCGCGGCCCCCTGGTCACGGAAGGCGCCCGGCACGGCGACTCCATCGCCGTCAACGGTGTCTGTCTCACGGTCGTCGAGTCCGGCGACGGCGAGTTCACCGCCGACGTCATGGCCGAGACCCTCAAGCGGTCCTCGCTCGGCGCCCTGGAGACGGGCTCCCGGGTCAACCTGGAGCGCCCCATGGCCGTCGGCGGCCGCCTCGGCGGTCACATCGTCCAGGGCCACGTCGACGGCACCGGCACCGTCCTGGAGCGGACCCCCTCCGAGCACTGGGAGATCGTCAAGGTGGGCCTCCCCGCCGCGCTCGCCCGCTACGTCGTCGAGAAGGGCTCCATCACCGTCGACGGCGTCAGCCTCACCGTGGTCGAGGTCGGCGACGACTGGTTCACCATCAGCCTCATCCCCACCACCCTCGCCCTGACCACGCTCGGCATCAAGCAGCCCGGCGACCCGGTCAACCTCGAAGTGGACGTCATCGCCAAGTACGTCGAGCGGCTGCTCGGTCCCACGCCGAAGGAGAACGGCAAGTGAACTGGCTCAACTCCGAGGCGTTCACCGTCCTCGACCAGCACATCATGTGGTCCGACATGATCGGCAACACCATCGGACTGATCGCCCTCGCCCTCGGCTGGCGCCGCTCCATCCTCACCTGGCCCGCCCAGCTGCTCTCCGGCGTCATCCTCGTCGGCGCCTACGCCTCCGCCGAGCTCAGCGGCGGCGTAGGCAAGCAGCTGCTCGTCATAGGCGTCGCCGCCTGGGGCTGGTGGCAGTGGAACCGGGGCCGCCAACAGGCCCAGAACGGCTCCATCGCCGTCCGCTTCGCCACCTGGAAGGAGCGCGGCGCGCTCCTCGCGGGCGCGGTCGTCGGCACCCTCGCCGTCGGCGGCCTCTTCACCCTCTACCCCTCGCTCTCCTGGAGCCCGTGGGCCGACGCGTACATCTTCGTCGGCACCCTCGTCGCGATGGTCGCCCAGGCCCGCGGCCTCGTCGAGTTCTGGTTCGCCTGGCTCCTCGTCGACCTCGTCGGCGTCCCGCTCGCCTTCAACAGCGGCCTCGCCTTCTCCGGCCTGGTCTACGTCGTCTACTTCGCCCTCGTCATCTGGGGCATGCGCGACTGGTGGCTCCGGACGCGCACCGCCACCCCTGCTCTGGAAGGAGCCCACGCATGAGTGCGCTGCCTCTCTGGGACGCCACCGACCTCGCCCTCGACCCCGTCGAGCAGGCGATCCGCGACATCGCCGCCGGGCGGCCCGTGGTCGTCGTCGACGACGAGGACCGCGAGAACGAGGGCGACCTCGTCATCGCCGCCGAGAAGGCCACCCCCGACATCGTCGCCTTCATGATGAGCGAGTGCCGCGGCCTGATCTGCGCCCCCATGGAGGACGAGGAGCTGGAGCGCCTCCAGCTCCCGCAGATGGTCGAGCACAACACCGAGTCGATGCGGACCGCCTTCACCGTCTCCGTCGACGCCGGCCCCGCCCACGGCGTCACCACCGGCATCTCCGCCGCCGACCGCGCCACCACCCTGCGGATGCTCGCGAGCGGCGTCCACGAGCCCTCCGACTTCGTCCGACCCGGCCACATCTTCCCGCTGCGGGCCAAGCCCGGTGGCGTCCTCACCCGCAACGGGCACACCGAGGCCGCCGTCGACCTGGCCCGCCTCGCGGGCCTGCGCCCGGCCGGCGCGATCGTCGAGATCGCCGGCGAGGACGGCGTCATGCTGCGCCTGCCCGAACTGGTCCCCTTCGCCCGCAAGCACGGCCTGACGATCATCTCCATCGAGGACCTGATCGCCTACCGCCGCTCCGCCGAGCCCACCGTCCGCCGCGAGGCCGAGGTCCACCTGCCCACCGCGCACGGCGACTTCACCGCGTACGGCTACCGCTCCACCGTCGACGGCGTCGAGCACGTCGCCCTCGTCCACGGCGAGATCGGCGACGGCGAGGACCTCCTCGTCCGCGTCCACTCCGAGTGCCTGACCGGCGACGTCTTCCACTCCCTGCGCTGCGACTGCGGCCCCCAGCTCCAGGCCTCCATGGACCGCATCCAGGAGGCGGGCCGCGGCGTCGTCGTCTACCTCCGCGGCCACGAGGGCCGGGGCATCGGCCTGCTCTCCAAGCTCCGCGCGTACGAACTCCAGGAGCGCGGCCGCGACACCCTCGACGCCAACCTGGAGCTCGGTTTGCCCGCCGACGCCCGCGACTACGCGGCCGGCGCGCAGATCCTCGTCGACCTCGGCGTCCGCAGCCTGCGCCTGATGACCAACAACCCCGACAAGATCGACGCCCTCACGCGGTACGGCCTGCGGGTCGAGGCCCGTGAGCCCATGCCGGTCGAGGCCGGCGAGCACAACCTCCGGTACCTGCGCACCAAGCGGGACCGGATGGGCCACGACCTGCCCTGGCTGGACGGCTCCCCGGCCTCCACCTGCGGCAACCAGTAAGCACCACCACGGCACCTTCGGCACCTCAGCACCACGCACCACAGCACCTCGGCACGTACCGAACGAACCGGCTAGGAGAGACATGAGCGGCAAGGGCGCACCCGTCCTCAGCGTGAAGAACTGCGGCGACCTGCGGGTCGCGGTCATCGCGGCCCAGTGGCACGAGAAGATCATGGACGGCCTCGTCGACGGCGCCCTGCGCGCCCTGAGCGAGCTCGGCATCGACGAGCCCACCCTGCTGCGCGTCCCCGGCAGCTTCGAACTCCCCGTCGTGGCGAAGGTCCTCGCCGGGCGCGGCTACGATGCCATCGTGGCGCTCGGCGTCGTCATCCGCGGCGGAACGCCGCACTTCGAGTACGTGTGCCAGGGCGTCACCCACGGCCTCACCCAGGTCTCCATCGACACCGGCGTACCCGTCGGATTCGGCGTCCTCACCGTCGACAACGAGGAGCAGGCGCTCGACCGCGCCGGCCTCGACGGCTCCTCCGAGGACAAGGGCCACGAAGCGGTCACCGCCGCCGTCGCCACCGCCACCACGCTGCGCACGGTCAGCGAACCCTGGCGCTGATGGCGCGTCCCTCACCCCGTACTCTTAGGACCATCATGGCGAACAAAACCTTCGAAGAGCTCTTCGCCGAGCTCAAGCTCAAGGCCGAGACCGGCGACCCCGCCACCTCCCGCACCGCGGAACTGGTCGACAAGGGCGTCCACGCCATCGGCAAGAAGGTCGTCGAGGAGGCCGCCGAAGTGTGGATGGCCGCCGAGTACGAGGGCAAGGACGCGGCCGCCGAGGAGATCTCGCAGCTGCTCTACCACGTCCAGGTGATGATGGTCGCCCGCGGGATCTCGCTCGACGACGTCTACGCCCACCTCTGAGCACGTCCGACCTCCCTCCCCGAAACTCCCAGGCAAAGGAAGCCCACCCCATGCTGCGCATCGCCGTCCCCAACAAGGGTTCCCTCTCCGGACCTGCGTCGGCCATGCTCCATGAGGCCGGCTACCGCCAGCGCAAGGAGTCCAAGGAGCTCGTGGTCATCGACCCCGACAACGAGGTCGAGTTCTTCTACCTGCGGCCGAAGGACATCGCGATCTACGTCGCCTCCGGGAAGCTGGACATCGGCATCACCGGCCGTGACCTGCTCCTGGACTCCGGCGCCAGCGCCGAGGAGATCCTCGCGCTGAACTTCGGCCGCTCCACCTTCCGCTACGCCACCCGCCCGGGCACCGCGAAGGGCCCGGAGGACTTCGGCGGGATGACGATCGCCACCTCCTACGAGGGCATCGTCGCCAAGCACCTCGCCGACCAGGGCATCGACGCCTCCGTCGTCCACCTCGACGGCGCCGTCGAGACCGCGATCCAGCTGGGCGTGGCCCAGGTCATCGCGGACGTCGTCGAGACCGGCACCAGCCTGCGCAACGCCGGCCTTGAGGTCATCGGCGAGCCGATCCTCACCTCCGAGGCCGTCGTCGTCCGCCGCCACGGCGCCGAGGCCGACCACCCGCAGGTCCAGCAGTTCCTCCGCCGCCTCCAGGGCGTCCTGGTGGCCCGCAGCTACGTGATGATGGACTACGACTGCCGGGCCGAGCACCTGGAGCAGGCCGTCGCCCTCACCCCGGGACTTGAGTCGCCGACCATCTCCCCGCTGCACAACGAGGGCTGGGTCGCCGTCCGCGCCATGGTCCCCGCCAAGGAGGCGCAGCGGATCATGGACGACCTGTACGAGCTCGGCGCCCGCGCCATCCTCACCACCGCCATCCACGCCTGCCGCCTCTGACCGCGCCCGGGCCCGCACGACCCACCAGGCACTGAGGAACCCCCGATGTCCGAGTCCCCGACGCCCGCCCTCCCGGTCACCTTCCGCCCGGGGCGCACCCGGGCCGTCCTGCTCACCATGAGCGCCGCGACGTTCGTCGTCATCACCGTCGTCGCGCTGATGCTGGAGCGGCTCGGACCGGGGGAGCGCGCCAGCTTCGTCTTCACGGCCGCGCTGCTCTCCGGCGTCCTCGTGCTGCTGAGCCGCCCCAAGGTCGTCGCCGACGAGGAGGGCGTCACGGTCGTCAACATCACCCGGAGCCGCCGGCTCGCCTGGGCGGAGATCCTCAAGGTCAACCTCCGGCCCGGCGACCCCTGGGTCTTCCTCGACCTCAGCGACGGCACCAGCCTGCCCGCGCTCGGCATCCAGCCGGGCATCGGCAAGGAGGCGGCCATCCGCGACGCCCGCGCCCTGCGGGCCCTGGCGGACAGCCACGGAACGGGCGCCGAGCAGGCCTGACGCCCGGCCCGTCCCCCATACGGGGCCGACCCCCTGCCACGCGGGGCGTCCACGTGACTAATCTGGAGGCGGTGGTGCCGAGCGCACCACCGCCTCGCGTGTGCAGGGCCGCCGGCCGGCGGCCCGCGGGGCCTCCCTTCGACCCGAGGAGTGACTCCCTCCGGCAATGGACGGATCGTCCGGTAGTACCCGCGCCGCCCCCTCCCCGGAGGCGGCGGCATGATCGTCTCCCTCCTGCTGCTCGCCGCGGCCCTTCTCCTGATCCTCGCCAACGGCTTCTTCGTGGCCGCCGAGTTCGGTCTCGTGACCGTCGAGCGCGCCGAGGCCGAGCGGGCCGCGGCCGCCGGTGACCGGCGCGCCCGCACCGTCGTCTCGGCCCTGCGCGAGCTCTCCTTCCAGCTCTCCGGCACCCAGCTCGGCATCACCCTGACCTCGCTCGTCGTCGGCATGCTCGCGCAGCCCGCGCTCGCCGGGCTCCTGCACGGGCCGCTGACCGCCCTCGGACTGCCCTCCGGGGCCGTCTCCGGGCTCTCCGTGGTGACCGGCATGCTGCTCGCCTCCGCGGTCCAGATGGTCGTCGGGGAGCTGGTGCCGAAGAACTGGGCGGTCTCGAGGCCGCTCCAGGTGGCCCGTTTCGTGGCCGCCCCGCAGCGCCGCTTCTCCGCCCTCTTCCGGCCGGTGATCTCCCTGCTCAACCGGGTCGCGAACCGGCTCGTCCGGCTCCTGGGCGTCGAGCCCACCGAGGAGCTTGACTCGGTCCGCACCCCCGGGGAACTCGTCGCGCTCGCCCGGCACTCCGCCCGCGCGGGCGCACTCGAACAGGACACCGCCGACCTCTTCGTACGGTCCCTCTCGCTCGGCGGCCTGACCGCCGAGCAGGTGATGACCCCGCGCGTGAAGGTCAACGCCCTCCAGTGGGACGCCACCGCGGCCGACGTCCTCAACCTCACCCGGGCCACCGGACTCTCCCGGTTCCCCGTCTACCGCGACCGCATCGACGAGGTCGTCGGCATGGTCCACCTGAAGGACGCGCTCGCGGTCGCCCCGCACGCCCGGCTGCACACCCCCGTCGGACGGATCGCCGTGCCGCCGCTCCTCGTCCCCGAGTCCCTGCCCGCCCAGGCCCTCCTGGAGCGGCTCCGCAGGGAGCAGCCGATCGCCGTCGTCGTCGACGAGTACGGCGGCACGGCCGGCGTCGTCACCCTGGAGGACATCGTCGAGGAGCTCGTCGGCGAGGTCCGCGACGAGCACGACACCGCGGCCGACGGGCGGCCGGAGCTGGCCGTCGCGCCCGCCGAGGACGGCAACCCCGCCTGGGAGGCCGACGGTTCGTGCCGGGTCCACACCCTGCGCCGGATAGGCCTCGACGTGCCCGACGGGCCGTACGAGACGGTCGCCGGGCTCGTCGCCGACCTGCTCGGGCGCATCCCCGCCCCCGGCGACCGGGCCGAACTGCCCGGCTGGCGGCTCTCGGTGCGCCAGGTCGACCGCTACCGCGCCGAACGGGTCCGCATCGTCCGGCTCGCGCCGGTCCCGCTGCCCGCGGAGGCCGTCCGATGAGCCCGCTGCCGCACCGCCCGACGAGACACCCCCTGGGGGAGGCCGCCCGATGAGCACCCTGCAACTCCTCTTCGCCGCCCTCCTCGTCCTGGCCAATGGCTTCTTCGTCGGCGCCGAGTTCGCCCTCGTCTCCGTCCGCCGCAGCCAGATCGAGCCGCTCGGCGGCGCCCGGGCCAAGCAGGTCCTGTACGGCCTGGAGAACCTGCCGCAGATGATGGCCGCCGCCCAGTTCGGCATCACCGTCTGCTCGTTGACGCTCGGCGCGGTCGCCGAGCCGACCGTCGCCCACCTCCTCGAACCGGTCTTCCACACGATCGGCGTCCCGGAGGGGCTGATCCACCCGCTCGGCTACGTTATCGCCCTCGCCGCCGTCGTCTTCCTCCACCTCGTCATCGGCGAGATGGTCCCGAAGAACCTGGCGATGGCCGCGCCCGAACGGACCGCGCTCCGGCTCGCGCCCACCCTGGTCGCCTTCGCCCGGCTCTGCCGGCCGGTCACGGCCGCCCTCGGGGCCTGCGCGCGGCTCGTCCTGCGGGCCTTCGGGGTCGAACCGAAGGACGAGGTGGAGGCGGTCTTCACCAGCGCCCAGCTCGGCCGTCTCGTCGAGGACGCCGGGCTCGCCGGGCTGCTCGACCCGGCCGAGCAGGAGCGCCTGGAGGACGCCCTGGAGCTGGGCAGCCGCCGGGTGACGGACGTCCTCATCCCGGCCGCCTCCCTGGTGACCGTCCCGCCGTCGGTGACCTCGCGGGCCGTCGAGGAGCTGACCGTGCGGACCGGGTACTCCCGCTTCCCGGTCCGCGCCGAGGGCGCCCCGACCTTCATGGGCTTCGTGCACGTGAAGGACGTCCTCGACCTGGAGGACCGGGAGCGGGCGGTGCCGCAGCAGCTGTGGCGGCCGATGGCCACGCTCCGCGCCGAACTCCCGCTCGACGACGCCCTCACCGTGATGCGCCGCGCCGCCACCCACCTGGCGCAGGTGGCGGACGGCTCGGGCCGGGTCCTCGGCCTGGTGGCCCTGGAGGACGTCCTGGAGATGCTGGTGGGCGAGGTCAGGGACCCCGCCCACCGGATGCAGACGGTGGCCTAGGAACCGGGTCCAGGCGCCGGGCCCAAAGGGCCGGGCCCGTGGGCCGGGTCTCGTGGCCCGGTCAGTAGCCGGGCGGTTCCTGCTGGGGGCCGCGGTCGACCGGACCGCGGCCCGACAGCACCTCGCCGTACGCCTGCATCAGGTCCGCGAGCCGCAGCGTGGCCAGGTCGTCCCGCGTCGGCGTGCCCGGGTATCCGGAGAGCCGCAGGTCCCGGTAGGCGCAGGACTTCTCGTACAGGGTCCGCAGGAAGCGGCCGTTGCCCAGCTCGTCGATCCAGCCCTGCTCGACGACGTGTCCGCTGATGGAACGCAGCTCGTCCAGGGCCTCCTCGTCCCAGCCGTCCCCGTTGGCCGCGGCCAGGACCTCGCCGATGGCGGTGAGTTCCGGCGGGCGGTACGACGGGAAGTCGACGCGCGTGGTGAAGCGGGAGGACAGCCCCGGGTTGGTGGCGAGGAGCCGGTCCATGCCCTCCGGGTAACCGGCCAGGATGACCACCAGGTGGTCGCGGTTGTCCTCGGCCCGCTTCAGGAGGACCTGGAGGGCCTCGTCCCCGTAGGCGTCGCCCTTGCTGTAGCCGGTGTTGGAAAGCGCGTACGCCTCGTCGACGAAGAGCACCCCGCCGACCGCCGAGTCGATCAGCTCATTGGCCTTGACCGCCGTCTGGCCGAGGAACTCACCCACGAGATCCGCCCGTTGGGCCTCCACGAGGTGGTCGCCGCCGAGCAGCCCCAACGCGTAGAAGACCCGTCCCAGGATGCGCGCCACCGTGGTCTTGCCGGTGCCGGAGGGGCCGGAGAAGACGAAGTGCCGCTTGGGGGGCTGGACCGGAAGGCCTTCCCCGGCCCGCAGCCGCGCCATCTCCAGCTGCGCCGACAGCGCCTTCACCTGCCGCTTGACCGGCTCGAGGCCGACCATGCCCTCCAGCTCGGCGAGCGCCTCCGCGAGCAGCACGGGGTCGGTCGGGCCCGCCGGGAAGCGCGGCGGCCCCGGCTGGGACGGCACGGCCGCCTTGTGCCGTACGACCTCCGGCGGAGGGCCCGGCGCGGCCGGCGGTACGGGGTCGGGGGCGAGGAGCAGCCCGTCGCCGAGGGGGCCGGTCTCGGCCTCGGGCCCCGGGGCGGCGTCCACCGCGTCCTGGCCGAGCCCGCCCACCCCGCCGACCGTGCCGAGGGCGACCGTCGCGAGCCCGGCGTCGTCCGCGCCCTCGAAGCCGTCGAAACCCTCGAAGCCGTCGTACTCGGCGATGGCCGCGAGCCGTGCGGCGGTGTCCATGAACGACGGGTCGATCCGGTGCACGGCCCGGTAGAGCGGGAGCGCGGCGGCGCTGCGCCCGGTGCCCTCGTGGGCGCGGGCGAGCCAGTAGCGCAGCTCCTTGCGCTGCGGCTGTTCGCTGCGGCAGCGCATGAGGGCGGCCGAGAGCAGCGGCTCCGCCTGCCCGTACATCTCCAGGCGGACCCGGGCCATGCCGCCGAAGAGCCCCGCCTCGATGCCGAGCAGCGGGTCGTCGACGAGCGGCTCGGTGTGCCGGACGAGCTGGTCCCAGTCCTTGACGAGATAGGCCCGGCAGGCGTGCAGAAAGCGGACGTGCGGGTCGGTGTCGATCGGCGGGAGCCCGGCGAGGGCCCGGTCGAGCTCGGGGACGTGCCGCCCGTCGAGCCAGTGGGAGGCGTGCGCGAGCAGCAGGTCGCGGGGGCTCTCCAGGACCGGCTGCACCCACCAGCCCAGCCAGTACCAGGAGTTCAGGGTGCGGCGGTGGCGGGCGCGCTGCTCGCCGAAGCGCTCGCGGTTGCGGTACATGCGCAGCAGCGCCGTCGTGGTGTCCACCCGGAGCGCGTGCAGCCCGAGCCAGGCGTCCGCCATCCCGGGATCGATCCGTACCGCCGTCCTGAACTCGTCCTCGGCCTGCGGATAGGCGCCCATCGTGTAGGCGTCGATGCCGCGGAGCCAGGCGAGCTCGGCGGGGGCCGGCGAGCCCTGTGTGCCGATGTCCATCGGGTCCCCCACAACCGT
The DNA here is from genome assembly GCF_053589515.1 of Streptomyces sp. NPDC003327. Taxonomy (NCBI): domain Bacteria; kingdom Bacillati; phylum Actinomycetota; class Actinomycetes; order Kitasatosporales; family Streptomycetaceae; genus Streptomyces; species Streptomyces sp. NPDC003327. The sequence goes on from NZ_JBSFSA010000038.1 coordinate 16,325, forward strand.
CTTCGCATGGACGGGATTTGACCGCACCTGGGGCATCGTACCTGCGCAGGGCGTGCGTCATTAAGGAGAAGCGCATGATCCGGAAGCGGTGACCCTGGGTGAGCATCAGGGGTCGCGGAGTGCCGGAAAAGCGGATGCGAGGGGCAGAACGAAGCCCCCGATCACGGGGGAACAACCGGGGGCTTCGCGTCCGCGGCGACTCCGAAAAGCCGCACATTCAGAACGTAAGACCTGTACGCCCCTCGGGTCAAGCGGAGTTGGGGCACTTGCGGAAGCGGACGAACAGCCGCTCAGTTCGCGGACAGAACGCCGTCACGGTGGGTGATGATCTGGTCCGCGCCCGCTGTCACAGCAGGACCGGGAAGCCATGCGTAGCCCTCCTCGCACTCCCGCACCAGCGTGTCGGCGAAGGGCCGCGAGGGGTCCTCGGCGAAGTGGCGAGTCTCCGCCACGGTCCAGCCGTCCCAGAACGCGGCCTGCGCGGGTCCGTCCCTGCGCCGCCCCCGCACCCAGGAGTCCTCGGGCCCCCGCTCCATCCACAGCAGCCACGCCAGGTACGGACGGAGGAGCCTGCGGCCCGCGCCCACGCCCTCGACCAGGACCACCGGGGCGGCCGGCAGGTCCCGGGCCGGGCCGAACTCCCGCAGGGTCCAGTCGTACGGCCGGTAGCGCGCGCTCTCGCCGCGCGCCAGGGGTTCGAGCACCTGGCCGCGCAGCCGGCCGGTCCACGCGAACAGCTCCTCGTGGGTGGCCAGGTCGTCGAGGCGCAGGACCGGCGCGCCGCCGAGCGCCGTCGCGAGCCGCGTCGCGAGCGTGGACTTGCCGGATCCGGCGTGACCGTCGACCGCGACCAGCCGGACCGGTCCGCAGGAGGGCGGCAGCCGGAGCAGCGCGTCGGCCGCGCGGTCGAGGTCCTTCATGGGGCCAGGGTAGGGGAGCGCCGACCGGTGCAGGTCAGCGAGGTGCCGCCGTCAGTGGTCCAGACCCATATTGGTGCGGGCGACGCGGGCCGAAGTGCTGGCGGACGCCCGCTGGGGCGGCGATAGTGGGGCCGCGCAGCCCCGCCCGCACGACCGCTTCCCGGCACGTCCACCACGTCTCGGTCCCGGCACGTCCACCACGTCTCGACTGGGGGTCACCGCCCATGCCCCGTTCCACACCCCGCAGAACCGTCCTCGCCGCGGCGCTCGCGGCCGTCGCGGGTACGACGGCGGCCACCGCCGCCCCCGCCGCCACCGCCACTCCGCGTGGCCCCGCGCCCTCGGCCTCCCCGTCCGCCCCCGCCCTCGTCGACAACCGCTTCTGGGCCTCGTACGCCGACTGGCGCTCCGGCACCGCCGCCGGGACCCGGGCCGTGCCAGGCCGCCGCCCCGGCCTGGTCCTCGCCACCCCGTCCGGCCGCACCGACTACACGGACCCGCACACCGGCCGCACCTCCCGCTGGGAGTACGCCACCTGGACCTCGCCCGCGCACACCCCGACCGTGCCCGCCACCGAGGTCATCGCCTCCTGGAACGCCCACACCCCGGACGGCACCTGGCTCCAGGTCGAGCTCTCCGGCACGTACGCGGACGCCACCACCACCCCCTGGTACGTCCTCGGGCGCTGGGCCTCGGGCGACGGGGACATCCTGCGCACCTCGGTCGACGACCAGGGCGACGGCAGGAGCTCCGTCTGGACCGACACCCTCGCGATCGACGACCCGGCGAGCGGGCAGCGGATCGTCTCGTACCGGCTGCGGCTGACGCTGTACCGCGCGCCGGGCAGCGGCCTGACCCCGACGGTGTGGCGCATCGGCGCCATGGCGTCGGACGTCCCGGACCGCTTCACGGTCCCGGCCTCCACACCCGGCGCGGCGGGCGAGCTGATCGTGCCCCGGTACTCGCAGAACACCCACATCGGCCAGTACCCGGAGTACGACAACGGCGGCGAGGCCTGGTGCAGCCCGACCTCGTCCCAGATGATCGTCGAGTACTGGGGCCGCCGCCCCTCCGCCGCCGACCTGGCCTGGGTGAACCCCGCCTACGCGGACCCCCAGGTCTGCCACGCGGCCCGCCACACCTACGACCACCAGTACCAGGGCTGCGGCAACTGGCCCTTCAACGCGGCCTACGCCGCCACCTACCCCGACATGAACGCGGTCGTCACCCGGCTCGGCTCGCTCACCGACCTGGAGACCCTGATCCGGGCGGGCATCCCGGCCATCACGTCCCAGTCCTTCCGCAAGGAGGAACTGACGGGCGCGGGCTACGGCACCTCGGGCCACCTCATGACCGTCATCGGCTTCACCCCGACCGGCGACGTCATCGCCAACGACCCCGCCTCCCCGACGAACGAGGCCGTCCGCCGCGTCTACCGCCGCCGCGAGTGGGAGAACATCTGGCTGCGTACGAAGCGCTACGACGCGAACGGCAAGGTCAGAAGCGGTACGGGCGGTGTCTGCTACCTCTTCTGGCCGACCGAGCCGACCCCGCGCGGTCACCGGGCGCTGCGGGAGCTCGGGCTGGTCTGAGCGGCGGGGCCGGGCGCTGCGGGGGAGTGGCGTCGGGCACAGGAGGGGGCCGTCTCCCGGGTGAAGCCACCGTCATGTGGCCGGAATTCCCAAGGCGTTGGCGCCGACGGCGTCGCTCGGGCGGGACGGGGGCGGCGCCGGGGTGTGAGGGACGTCTCTACCCCGGGGCCGGGGCCGTGGCGCATGGTGGTGCGCATGACCGCGAGCACCGTCACCGCAGCCCGACTCCGCTCCCGCGCCCGCACGGGCGGTCCCGGGGACGACGAGCGGGGCCCCAAGATCCTGGAGCACGTCCTCGGCTGGACCCTGGTCGTGCTCCTCGCCGTCCTCGTCACCCGGGCCGGCCTCATGTGACGCGCCCGGTCGCCTGCCACGTGCCGGGATCGCGCGCGCCCGCACGCGCCGGGGCCGCCGCTGTCGCGGACGTGTGACCGGGCCGCCGGCCGCGTGATTCCGGTGTCCCGCGCGGGCATACTCCCCCGACCCCGCCCCGGGGCCGCCAGGGAGGAGTGCCGGCCATGCCCGACAGCGCCGCGGACGGCGTCGACCGCCGTCTGCCCACCGACGAGGCCCGCGAGCTGCTCGTCCTGGTGCGCGACATCGCCCGCCGGGAGATCGCCCCGCACGCGGCGGAGGAGGAGGCGGCCGGGCGATTCCCGCGCGAGCTGTTCGCCCTGCTCTCCCGCTCCGGGCTGCTCGGGCTCCCGTACGACCCCGCGCACGGCGGGGGCGGCCAGCCGTACGAGGTCTACCTCCAGGTCCTGGAGGAGCTGGCCGCCGCCCGGCTCACCGTCGGCCTGGGGGTGAGCGTCCACACCCTCGCCTGCCACGCGCTCGCGGCCTCCGGCACCGAGGAGCAGCGCGCCGCGCACCTGCCCGCGATGCTCGGCGGGGGGCTGCTCGGCGCCTACTGCCTCTCCGAACCCTCCGCGGGGTCGGACGCGGCCGCGCTGCGCACCAGGGCCGTCCGGGACGGCGACTCCTGGGTGATCGACGGCACCAAGGCGTGGATCACGCACGGCGGGGTCGCGGACTTCCTCACGGTCATGGCCCGCACGGGCGGCGAGGGGCCGCGCGGCATCTCCGCGTTCCTGGTGCCCGGTGACGCGCCGGGGCTGAGCGCCGCCCCGGCCGAGCGGAAGATGGGGATGAAGGGCTCGCCCACCGCCCAGCTCCACTTCGACGGGGTGCGGGTCGGCGACGAGCGGCGGCTCGGCGCGGAGGGGCAGGGCTTCTCCCTCGCGCTCGCCGCCCTGGACGCGGGGCGGCTCGGCATCGCCGCCTGCGCCGTGGGTCTCGCGCAGGCCGCGCTGGACGAGGCCGTGGCGTACGCCCGGGAGCGGCGCCAGTTCGGGCGGCCGATCGCCGACTTCCAGGGGCTGCGGTTTCTGCTGGCGGACATGGCGACCCAGGTCGAGGCGGGGCGCGCCCTGTATCTGGAGGCGGCGCGGCTGCGCGACGAGGGGCTGCCCTTCGGGCGGCGGGCGGCCATGGCGAAGCTCTTCTGCTCGGACGCGGCCATGCGGGTCACCACCGACGCGGTGCAGGTACTCGGCGGGTACGGCTACACGGCGGACTTCCCCGTCGAGCGGTATCTGCGCGAGGCGAAGATGCTGCAGATCGTCGAGGGAACCAATCAGATCCAGCGCGTGGTCATCGCCCGTCACCTCGTCGGACCAGAGTCCCGCTGACGCGTACGGTGCGGTTCGCCCAGACGGGGCCCGCGGCGAGCCGGCTCCACTCCTGGTCGCGGTGGCCGGGCAGGGTGCGGCCCTGGCTTGCCCAGAGCGAGAGCACGGCCTTGTAGATCGGCGGGTCGGCCGGGACCTGAACCGGCACCGGAACGGGAGGGACGGGCGCGGGCGGTACGTGCGGTGCGTGCGACGCGGGCGGTACGTGCGGCGAGTGCGGCGTCGGCGGGACGGGCACGGCCTGGGTCTGCGGCGGGCCGGGCGGCAGGGTCTTGCTCTGGTGAGGAACCGATTCTTCAAGGCGTGCGGCAGGGTGTCCTTCGGCCTGAGGTACGGCCTGCCGGTGCCGACCGATGCCGCTGGGGGTCGTGTACAGCGTGGTCATGCCCGAACCAACGGTTTCCGGCCGACCGGGGTCACCGCCGTACGGATTAGAGCGGGAGTTCGTCCGGTACCCGCCGCACGCCCCGGCCCCGGTGCGGTCGGCGGACACGCCGGCACGCCCGCGGGCCCGGACCGCCTCGTCCCGCACCACGCCACCCCCGGCGGCCGTGGTGCGGGAACGTCACGGGTGGGACCGGGCGGTCAAGCGGCGCGCCGCATGTGCGGGACGCGGAGCGGGCGCGAGCCCGGGCCGCCGACGTGCGAGAACGGCTGCGTCCGCCAGTCGAGGGTCTGGGGGAGCGTCAGGAGCAACGCGGTGTCCTGCTCCTGGACCTCCAGGCTGTCGTCGGCGGGGCGGGCCTCCGCGGCCGGCCGGCCCGTGCCCGAGCACACCGTCAGGACGAAGGGGTTCCACGGCGTCGGGCAGAGCGCGTGCTCGGGCAGCACGTCCTCGTCGGCGAGCAGCGCGATCGGCTGCACGCACTCCGGGCAGATGACCCGGAACATCTCAAAGGTGTCGTAGGCGTCGAGCTCGTCGAACGTGTCGACGGATTCAACGGATTCAACAGGCTCCTGCATGGAGATCTCCCCCTCGGGTGGGTCGGCCGGATCTGTACGGCCTCGACCACAGCAAGCACTTCCCATACGGACCTCCGCATAACCGTGAGCCCCCGACCAGGACCCGCCCCAAACCTGTGGCGTTGGTCACACGCCCGGCGCAGGTGCCCCGTGAACGCCCATAGCGGCCCATAGCGGCAGGCCCAGACTGTGCCCCCTCCCTCGCGGCGCACTAGGGTCACGGCATGGAGGAGCTGGATCGTCAGATCGTGGAGTTGCTCGTCAAGGACGGGCGCATGAGCTACACCGACCTGGGCAAGGCCACCGGCCTGTCCACCTCGGCCGTGCATCAGCGCGTTCGCCGGCTCGAGCAGCGCGGTGTCATCCGCGGCTATGCCGCCGTCGTCGACCCGGAGGCCGTGGGGCTGCCGCTCACCGCCTTCATCTCGGTCAAACCCTTCGACCCCAGCGCCCCCGACGACACCCCCGACCGGCTCGCCGACATCCCCGAGATCGAGGCCTGCCACAGCGTCGCGGGCGACGAGAACTACATCCTCAAGGTCCGCGTCGCCACCCCCCTGGAGCTGGAGCACCTGCTCAGCCGCATCCGCTCGCAGGCGGGGGTGTCGAGCCGCACCACCGTCGTCCTCTCCACCCCGTACGAGGCGCGCCCGCCGCGCATCTGACCGGCGGGACGCCCGATGCGGGACCTCCCCGACAAACCGGGTGCGACCAGGTCCTAGCCTTGTTCGCATGACCGAGAGCCTGTCTGCCAGCGAACACCGCACCGTGCTGCTGCGCGGTGGAGAAGTCCACAGCCCCGCTGACCCCTTCGCGACCGCCATGGTGGTGGAGCGCGGGCACGTCGCCTGGGTGGGCTCGGAGGGCGCGGCCGACGCGTTCGCCTCCGGCGTGGACGAGGTGGTCGACCTGGAGGGCGCGCTCGTCACCCCGGCGTTCGTCGACGCGCACGTGCACACCACGGCCACCGGCTTCGCCCTCACCGGCCTCGACCTGTCCTCCGCCGCCTCGCTCGCCGAGGCCGCGGAGGCGATCCGGGCCCACGCCGCCGCCCACCCCGAGGACCGGATCCTCGTCGGTCACGGCTGGGACGCCTCCCGCTGGCCCGAGCGGCGCCCGCCGACCCGCGCCGAGCTCGACGGGCTGACCGGCGGCCGCCCCGCCTACCTGACCCGCATCGACGTCCACTCGGCCGTCGTCACCACCGCGCTCCTGGACCTGGTGCCCGGCGTCCGGGACCTTGACGGCTTCCACGACGGCCGGGAGCCGCTGACCGGCGACGCCCACCACGCCGTCCGCGCCGCCGCCTTCGCCGCCGTCTCGCCGCGCCAGCGCACCGACGCCCAGCGCGCGGCCCGCGCCCACGCCGCCTCCCTCGGCATCGGCACCCTGCACGAGTGCGGCGGTCCCCGGATCTCCTCGGAGGACGACTTCACCGGCCTCCTCGACCTGGCCCGCAGCGAGCCGGGCCCCCGGGTCGTCGGCTACTGGGCCGACCTCGACGTCGAACGGGCGCGCGCCCTCGGCGCCCTGGGCGCGGCGGGCGACCTGTTCGCCGACGGCTCCCTCGGTTCCCACACCGCCTGCCTCCACGAGCCGTACGCCGACCACGACGGGCACAGCGGCTCCGCCCACCTGGACGCCTCCACCATCGCGCTCCACGTGGTGGCCTGCACCGAGGCCGGGCTCCAGGCCGGTTTCCACGCGATCGGCGACGCGGCCGTCACCGCCGTCGTGGAGGGCGTCAGGGCCGCGGCCGAGAAGGTGGGCCTGGCCCGGATCCGGGCCGCCCGGCACCGCGTCGAGCACGCCGAGATGCTCACCCCCGAAACCGTCGCCGCCTTCGCCGAGCTGGGCCTGACGGCCTCGGTCCAGCCGGCCTTCGACGCCTTCTGGGGCGGCGACGAGGGCATGTACGCCGACCGCCTCGGCGTCGAGCGGGCCCGCACCCTCAACCCGTACGCGGCGCTCCTGCGTGCCGGTGTGCCGCTGGCCTTCGGCTCCGACAGCCCGGTGACCCCGCTGGACCCGTGGGGCACCGTCCGGGCCGCCGCCTTCCACCGGACGCCGGAGCACCGGGTATCCGTCCGGGCCGCCTTCACCGCCCACACGCGGGGCGGCTGGCGGGCGGTGGGCCGTGACGACGCGGGGACGCTCGTCCCCGGCGCCCCCGCCGACTACGCGGTCTGGCGGACCGACGAGCTGATCGTCCAGGCTCCGGACGACCGGGTGGCCCGCTGGTCGACCGACCCGCGGTCCGGCACGCCCGGCCTGCCCGACCTGACGCCGGGCGTGGAGCTGCCGGTCTGTCTGCGCACGGTGGTGCACGGGCAGACGGTCTTCGTACGGCCGAACGAGTGATGTAGGGGACGTGACGCCGCGGGCCGGGCGCCCGGGTGCTTCTGCCCGACCTGCGGATCTCCCTCCGCCGCCCGGCCCTTCTCGGCATCGTCACAGGTCAAGTGGGTGTTGACAGCCGACCGGCACCGGCCGGTAGGTTCTCCGCGTCCACCACAGGACGTCCGTCAGGACCGCACCTCCTCGTCCTCGCCGAACGCCGCCCGCGCCTCGGCGGCGAGGGGGAAGGTTTCTCCGGCGGAAGGTGCGACCCGGGTGGGGCCCGGACGTTCAGTAGACAACGGCCTTCGGTCGACCCCGCAGCCAGCGGGTCCCGGGTCGGACCGAAGGACGACGGGCCCCGCACCGCACGCCGCGCACCGCACGCCGCCGGCCCCCGCGCTCCCGGGCCCGGCGCCCACCTCGCGGAGCCTTCCGCCGCCCGCACGTCGGGCCCGCGCCGTACCACCCCGAGGACCTCGCTATGGTGGGAGCCTGTGCAGGTATCCGAAGGGGCAGTAGTGAACGACGGTGGCCAGAGGCGTTACGGCCCGCTCGGCAAGGCCTTGGTGATCATTCCGACCTACAACGAGGCGGAGAACATCAAGCCGATCGTCGCCCGGGTGCGGGAGGCGGTACCCGAGGCGCACGTCCTCGTCGCCGACGACAACAGCCCTGACGGCACGGGCAAGTTCGCGGACGAGATCGCCGCCGAGGACGACCACGTCCACGTCCTGCACCGCAAGGGCAAGGAGGGGCTCGGCGCCGCCTACCTCGCGGGCTTCCGGTGGGGCATCGACCACGGCTACGGCGTGCTCGTCGAGATGGACGCCGACGGCTCCCACCAGCCCGAGGAGCTGCCCCGGCTGCTGACCGCCCTCAAGGGCGCCGACCTGGTCCTGGGCTCCCGCTGGGTGCCCGGCGGCCGGATCGTGAACTGGCCGAAGTCGCGCGAGTTCATCTCCCGCGGCGGCAGCCTCTACTCGCGCGTGATGCTCGACGTGCCGATCCGCGACGTCACCGGCGGCTACCGGGCCTTCCGCAAGGAGACCCTGGAGGGCCTCGGCCTCGACGACGTGGCCTCGGCCGGCTACTGCTTCCAGGTCGACCTGGCCCGTCGCGCGGTCGCCGCGGGCTTCCACGTCGTCGAGGTCCCCATCACCTTCGTCGAGCGCGAGGTCGGCGACTCGAAGATGAGCCGCGACATCCTCGTCGAGGCGCTGTGGCGGGTCACCGGCTGGGGCGTGACGGCCCGCGCCCAGAAGGTCGGCAAGCTGCTCGGCCGCAAGCCCTCCTGAGGCCCCGGGCCCGGCCCGCACCGGGTCCCCGGGCCCGCCGGGCCGCGCCGAGCAGGCCCCCGGGGCGGCCCGCCTCCCGCGTCCGAACTGATCTTTCCTTTACGACGTTCCTGCGGGCCGCCAGGCACACTGGGGGCATGACGACCGGCGCACAGCCTTCCCACGCCCCGAAGCGCTCCCGCGCGCGCACATTCCTCCCGCTCGGCCTCGCCGTCTGGCTGGTGCTGGAGATCTGGCTGCTCACCGTGGTGGCCGGCGCGGCGGGCGGACTGACCGTGTTTTTGTTGCTCGTCGGCGGCGCCGTGCTCGGAGCGACCGTCATCAAGCGGGCGGGCCGACGCGCGTTCCAGAACCTCACCGGCACCTTCAAGGAGGCCCAGGCGGCCGCCGCGGCCGGGGTCGCGCCTCCGTCCGGGGAGCGGGCCGGAGCGAAGGACCGCAACGGCTTCCTGATGCTCGGCGGCCTGCTCCTGATGATCCCCGGTCTGATCTCGGACGCGGCCGGTCTGCTCCTGCTCGTCCCGCGGGTCCGCACGGCCCTCGGGCGGTACGCGGAGAAAGTCGCCGAGCGCCGGATGGCCGCGGCGCCGCCCGGCAGCCTCCAGGACGCCTTCCAGCAGGCCCGCATGCGCCGCCCGGACGGCAAGGTCGTGCAGGGCGAGGTCGTCCGGGAGGACGCCGCCCCCGGGCCGTACGGCTCCGGAGACAGCCGCCCGCCGCTCACCCCCTGACACCCGGCCGGCAGGTCCGGGCAGCCGAACGCCGCGGGGCCCGGTACACGGATCGTGTACCGGGCCCCGCGGCGTTGTGCGTCGGGCAGTCCGCTAGGCGGACTTGCGGCTGTCGCGCGGATGCACGGCGATGTTCATGGCGCCGGAGCGCAGGACGGCCAGCCTTTCGGCGAGGACCTCCTCCAGCTCCTCGCGGGTGCGCCGCTCCATGAGCATGTCCCAGTGCGTACGCGCCGGCTTGCCCTTCTTCTCCTCGGGGCCGTCCCCGTCCACCAGAAGTGCCTGGCTTCCGCAGACCTTGCACTCCCACTCCGGCGGAATTTCCGCTTCCACCGAGAAGGGCATCTCAAAACGATGGCCCTTCTCGCATGCGTACTCCACGGCCTGGCGCGGAGCCAGATCGATGCCGCGGTCGGTCTCGTAGCTGGTCACCACGAGGCGCGTGCCGCGAAGAGCTCGCTCACTCATGAATCGTGCCTCCCGGGCTTGTCGCCCACAGGACAGGTGTCGCTGTCGTCGTCATCCGGTCAACGTCCGGTCGGCGGTAAAGATTCCCGTTCCGGGTCATGCGTCGCCCGTCGTGCCGCCCCTTTTTGTACCCACCAATGCCCGTTTTGTCACATCTGGCAGCAGTTGTGACGCAGCGTCTTTACCAAAGCAGCACGCAGTAACGGTCCGCCTGGCAGGCCAAAGGCGTACACTACAGGCCTTTCACTCCCGCGTCTAAATGCGTCCGGGGAGCGGGTTCCCCGCCGCCTCGACCGCGCGCCGCACCGGGACCCGGGCGAGCAGGGCGAAACCGGCCACGAAGAAGATCACCAGGGAGATGATGGCATCCCGGTAGCTTCCGGTCAGCTGATACGCGAGACCGAACACCAGTGGCCCCAGCCAGCTGAGCCCCCGGTCGCTCATCTCGTACGCGGAGAAGTACTCCGCCTCCTTGCCGCGCGGCACCAGATGGGAGAAGAGCGAGCGGGACAGCGCCTGGCTGCCGCCGAGCACCAGACCGATCGCCGCCGCGAGGCAGTAGAAGAAGACCGGCTCCCCGGCCGGCAGCAGATAGCCCGCCGCCAGGATCAGCGTCCAGACCGCCAGCGACCCCAGAATCGTCCGCTTGGCCCCGTACGACCGGGCCAGTCGGCCCATCGCGAGCGCCCCCGCCACCGCGAGCACCTGCACGAGCAGCACCGCCGTGATGAGGGTCGTCTTGTCCAGGCCCAGCTCCTCGGAGCCGTACACCGACGCCTGGGAGATCACCGTCTGCACCCCGTCGTTGTAGACGAGGTACGCCAGCAGGAACGACAGCGTCAGCGGATGCCGGCGCATGTCCTTCAGCGTCGCCCGCAGCTGCGCCCAGCCGCTGCCGACCGCCCCCTCCCCGGAGGCCCGGACGATCCGCCGGTCCCGCAGCCGCCGCAGCGGGATCAGGGCGAACGCGCCCCACCAGAGCCCCGCCGAGGCCAGGCAGAGCCGGACCGCCTCGCCCTCCGTCAGGCCGAACGCGTCGTGCCCCGAGTACAGGACCAGGTTGAGGACGAGCACCAGCGCGCCCGACGCGTACCCGAAGGCCCAGCCCCGCGAGGAGACCGCGTCCCGCTCGTCCGGCTCCGCGATCTGCGGCAGATAGGCGTTGTACAGCATCATCGAGACCGACAGCGAGGCGTTCGCCACGATCAGCAGGAAGGCGCCGAGCAGATAGCGCTCGCCCTCCAGGAAGAACATGCCCGCCGTCGCCGCCGCGCCCGTGTAGGCCGCCGCCGCGAGCAGCGGCTTCTTCCGGCCCATCCGGTCCGCCGCCGCGCTCACCACCGGCATCAGCAGCACCGCGACGACGATCGACGCCGAGACGGAGTAGGCGAAGAGGGAGCCCGCGCGCACCGGGATCCCGAAGGGGTGGACGAAGCCCTCGGCGTCGTCGGCGTTCTCCGCGACGGAGGTCAGATACGGGCCGAGGAAGACGGTCACGACGCTCGTCGAGTAGACCGAGCAGGCGAAGTCGTAGAAGTACCAGCCGCGCTGCTCGCGTCTGCGGTCGGCCGGGTCGGCGGTGCGCCCCTCCGGACCGGTGGTGTCGGCGGTCACGGCGCCCCCCTCGTTCGTCCCGTGTACGGGACGCGGCTCAGACCCACGCTCCCCGGTCGGTGAGCACCCTGCGCAGCGTCTCCAGATGATCGGTCATGATGCCATCCACCCCCAGGTCGAGGAGAGAGTCCATCCGCTCCGGATCGTTCACCGTCCAGACGTGGACCTGGAGCCCGCGCGCGTGCGCCTCCCGCACGAAGCGCCGGTCGACGACCCGGATGCCGCCCTGGCGCTCCGGGACCTGGGCCGCCACCGCGCCGGCCCGCAGGGCGGCCGGGATGCCCAGCGACCGCAGCCGCAGCCCGACGACACCGCGCACGCCGTACGAGGTGGCGAGCCGCGGCCCGGCCAGGCGCTGCGCCCGGGCGACCCGGGACTCGGTGAAGGAGCCGACGCAGACCCGGTCCCAGGCGTCGGCGGTACGGATCAGGTCGAGGAGCGGCAGGAGCGCGGACTCCGCCTTGAGGTCGACGTTCCAGCGCGCCTCGGGGAACTCCTCCAGGAGGTCGGCGAAGAGCGGCAGCGGCTCCTTGCCCGCCACGCGCGCCTCGCGCACCGCCGCCCACGGCAGGTCCCGGATGCGGCCCGCGGTGTCGGTGACCCGGTCGAGGGTGTCGTCGTGGAAGGCGACGAGCCGCCCGTCGGACGTGGTGTGGACGTCGGTCTCGAAGTAGCGGTAGCCCTCCGCTGCGGCCCGGCGGAACGCGGCCGCGGTGTTCTCAAGGCCGTCCGCCGTGCCGCCGCGGTGGGCGAACGGCAGGGGAGCGGGGTGGTCGAGGTAGGGGTGGCGTACGCGAGTCACCGCCGCAGTATGGCCCCTTCCGGTGTCCCGGCGGCGACCACGGTGCTGACGGGGGCCGGCTCCGGGACGGCGAAGCGGCGCAGGAAGAACTGCGCGAGCGGGCCGATCGCCAGGGCGTACAGCACCGTGCCGACGCCGACCGAGCCGCCGAGCAGGAAGCCGGTGGCCACGACGGCGACCTCGATGGCGGTCCGCACGAGGCGGATCGACCGGCCGGTGAGCCGGTGCAGTCCCGTCATCAGGCCGTCGCGCGGTCCCGGGCCGAAGCGGGCCGCGATGTACAGGCCGGTCGCGACGCCGTTGAGCACGATGGCGGCGGCCATGGTCGCGATCCGCGCGGGCAGCCCGTGGACCTCGGGCAGGACCGCGAGGGAGAGGTCCATCGCCAGGCCGATCACCAGCACGTTGGAGATCGTGCCGAGCCCCGGCCGCTGCCGGATCGGGATCCACGCGAGCAGCACGAGGGCGCCGACGAGGGTCGTCACGACGCCGATGCTCAGTCCGGTCTTCTCGGAGAGGCCCTGGTGCAGGACGTTCCACGGCTCGAGGCCGAGCCCGCTGCGCAGCAGCATGATCGAGCTGAAGCCGTACAGCGCGAGGCCGACGTAGAGCTGGACGAGCCGACGGGTCAGGTGCCGGCCGCGGAGACCGGAGGCCATGGACAAAGGAGTGCCCCCTTGAGGACGGAGAGAGTGGTTCGGAGAGAGTGGTGCTGGTGGACTGACTCATGACACTCTGTGGCGGGGGATCGGGTGCCAACCATGGCCAATTTGAGGAAGGTGGACTGATTTCCATGGCTCAGTGGACTTCGGCGGTGGGGCCCGCGCAGCTCGCACGGCAGCTCCAGGCCCAGCAGCCGCGGCCCGCGGGGCCCGGCGCCCGCAAGCCGCCCGCCTACCGCGCCCTGGCCGACGGCATCCGTCTGCTCGTCCTGGAGGGCCGCGTCCCGGTCGCCGCCCGGCTGCCCGCCGAGCGGGAACTCGCCCTGGCGCTCACCGTCAGCCGCACCACCGTCGCCGCCGCCTACGAGGCCCTGCGCGCCGAGGGCTTCCTGGAGTCGCGGCGCGGCGCGGGCAGCTGGACCGCCGTGCCGGCCGGGAACCCGCTGCCCGCCCGCGGCCTCGAACCGCTGCCGCCGGAGGCGCTCGGTTCCATGATCGACCTCGGCTGCGCGGCGCTGCCCGCGCCCGAGCCCTGGCTCACCCGGGGCGTGCAGGGCGCCCTCGAGGAGCTGCCGCCGTACGCCCACACGCACGGCGACTATCCGGCCGGGCTCCCCGCGCTGCGGCAGATGCTCGCCGACCGCTACACCGCGCGCGGCATCCCCACCATGCCCGAGCAGATCATGGTCACGACCGGCGCCATGGGCGCCATCGACGCCATCTGCCACCTCTTCGCCGGCCGCGGCGAGCGCATCGCCGTCGAGTCCCCCTCGTACGCGAACATCCTCCAGCTCATGCGGGAGGCCGGCGCCCGGCTCGTGCCCGTCGCCATGTCCGAGGGTCTCGGCAGCTGGGACCTGGGCCGCTGGCGCCAGGTGCTCCGGGACGCCGCGCCCCGGCTCGCGTACGTCGTCGCCGACTTCCACAACCCCACCGGCGCGCTCGCGGACGAGGACCAGCGGCGGCAGCTCGTGGAGGCGGCCCGCTCCGCCGGCACGGTCCTCGTCGTCGACGAGACCATGAGCGAACTCCACCTCGACGACGACGTGGAGATGCCCCGGCCCGTCTGCGCCTTCGACCCGGCCGGGTCGACCGTCCTCACCGTCGGCTCGGCCAGCAAGGCCTTCTGGGCCGGGATGCGGATCGGCTGGGTGCGGGCCGCGCCCGACGTCATCCGCTCCCTCGTCGCCGCCCGCGCCTACGCCGACCTCGGCACGCCCGTCCTGGAACAGCTCGGCGTGAACTGGCTGATGCGGACCGGCGGCTGGGAGGAGGCCGTGGGCCTGCGGCGCGAACAGGCGCGGGAGAACCGGGACGCGCTCGTCGCCGCCGTGCGCAGGGAGCTGCCGGAGTGGGAGTTCTCGGTGCCGCGGGGCGGGCTCACCCTGTGGGTGCGGACCGGTGGGCTCTCGGGCTCCCGGCTCGCCGAGGCGGGCGAACGCGTCGGCGTCCGGGTCCCGTCGGGCCCGCGCTTCGGGGTCGACGGGGCCTTCGAGGGCTTCGTCCGGCTGCCGTTCACGGTCGGCGGGGCGGTGGCGGAGGAGGCCGCCTCCCGGCTGGCCGCCGCGGCCCGTCTGGTCGAGTCGGGCCTCGCGGCCGGGGGCGGGGAGCCGCCGCGCTCGTTCGTCGCGTAGCGGGGGGCGCCCCCGTGCCCGTACGCGGTGGACCGTGACCGTGGCCGGGGGCGCGTAGCCGTACGTACGACGAAGGCCGGTGCGGACCTCGCGTCCGCACCGGCCTTCCGTGTGCCGTGCGTGCCGTGCCGTTCGCCGCGCCGGGTTCAGCCCTCCGCCGGGACGGGCGCGTGCAGGGGCGTGGGACCGGGGCCGGGGTCCGTGACCGGGGCGGAGGGGCCCGCCGCGGGCGACGGCGAGGACGCGTTGGTGGGCGCGGAGGCGGCGGCGGGCGCGAGGGCCGCTGCCGGAGCCGCCTCGGCCGGGGCGGCCGCGGCCTCGGGGACCTTCTCCAGCTGCATGGTCGTCGCCGCCCGGCGCTCGGGCAGCAGTTCCAGGACCGCCTGCCGGTGCGCCTCGCTGGTGGCGTCGTCGTACGGGTCGGGCGTCGCCGGCACCTGGAGGCGCAGCACCGGTCCCGTACCGAGGCGGGCGTAGCCGCGGCCCGGCGGCACCTGCGGGGTCGGCGTGGTGTGCGGCGCCGTACCGAGCACCGAGGCGATCTGCTCGGGGGAGGCGGGGCCGAGGACGATCCGGGCCCGGGTGTGGGTCCGTACCGTCTCGGAGAGGGTGTCGGTGCTGTCGAACTGCTCGGCGACCACGACCGTGACCTGCGCCGCCCGGCCGTGCCGCAGCGGCACCTGGAGCAGCTCCTGCGGGTCCGGCCGGCCGTCGGCGGCGGCCAGGTGGCCGAGGACGCTGGGCCGGTCGAGCAGGATCCACAGCGGTCGCCGGGTGTCCTCCGGCGCCGGGTGGCCCGCCTGCCGGGCCCGGTTCGCGGCGATCAGGCGCCGCTCGGTCTCGTGCGCCGCCCACTCCAGGGTGGCCAGCGCCCCGGCGAGGCCGCACTCGACGGCCAGGACGCCGTCGCGGCCGGTGAGGCACGCGTACTCGCCGGTGCCGGTGCCCTCGATGATCAGGACGTCGCCGTGGGGGAGGGCCTGGAGCGCGATCGAGCGCAGCAGGGACGTGGTGCCGCTGCCGGGCTGGCCGACGGCGAGCAGGTGAGGCTCGGTGGAGCGCGGGCCGGTGCGCCAGACGACGGCGGGCGCGTCCTCGGTGCCGTCCTCCGCGACCACGGGCACGGTCCGCTGCACGGCGTCCGCGTCGGTGAAGCCGAGCACGGTCTCGCCGGGCACCGTGACGAAGCGCTGGGCGGCGATCGTCGTGGGCAGGGCGGGCAGCACGCTCATCAGGAGCCGGTTGCCCTCCTCGTCCCAGTCGAAGAGGTACTCGCGGCCGCGCCCCGACTTGGCGTGCAGGAGCTGCTCGATCCGGGCGCGGGCGGCGGGCTCGCCGTCGGTGAAGTACGGGGGGTAGGCGATCCGCAGCCGGGTGATCCGGCCGTCCTCGTCGAAGGCGTAGTCGGCGAAGGGACCGCCCCAGTCGCCGCCGTGGGCGAAGAGCGGGGCGGGGTCGTCGGGGACGGAGAAGTACGGGACGAGCGCCTCGTACAGGCCCTTGAGGCGGGAGATCTCCGCGTCGTCGGGCCCGGTCTTGACGACGGGGCGCTCGCGCCCCTTCCACGCGGCGGCGCCCATGAGCGCGACGAGCGCGAACAGCGGCCCGTACGGCGCGAGGACGACGACCATGACGCAGGCCGCGACCAGGAACAGCGTGGGACCGCGCCGCTCCTTGGGGGTCGCGGCCCACCTGGCCCGCGCGGTCGCGGCCAGCTTCCGCAGACCACGTGTGACCGTGATCAGCGGATGGAGCACGTCGGTGGCGCTGTCGGCGGCCGTGCGCGCGATCTCTCGGCTACGAGCGATCTGCGCGCTGCCGCTGCTCAGAATGCGGGGGAGTGGTCGCCGGGCCACGTGGTACTCCTGGAGTGGTGGAAGGGGCTGGAGGGCGTCAGAACTTGATCCCGCCCAGGAGGCTGGCGAGGCTCTGCCCGCCGGCCGTGATGCTGGGGGCGATGGCGGTGCCCGCGAGGTAGAAGCCGAACAGCGCGCTGACGAGGGCGTGCGAGGCCTTCATGCCGTCCTTCTTGAAGAACAGGAAGCAGATGATGCCGAGCAGGACCACGCCTGAGATGGACAGGATCATTGGCTCTTCTCCTGGTTGAGGGGACAGTCACCATGAGTCCTTCCAGGTTCACAGCAAGTATCTATGTGACTAAAGGTGCAATCGGGTGAATAAGGTGCGTTTTCACTTCACCGGCCGACGGCGGGGGCCGTCCCCGGTGGCGGGAAGCGCGAGGAACGCGTAGACGCCTCCGGGTGCAGCGGTGGTGAGGCAGGGACCTCGTGATCTTTGCCTCGGCCGGGCGCGGTCATGTCGCCGGACGGGCAGTACCCTGTCGATTCACTCGTACGGCCGCGCTTGCCGTGCGCAGGTCATGCACGAAGGGTGGTTGTGAACGATGAGCGAGACTCCGGACCCCGAGGTCATCGAGCTGGCGTCGAAGGTCTTCGACCTCGCGCGCACCGGCGACGCCGCGGCCCTCGCCGCCTACGTCGACGCCGGCGTCCCCGCGAACCTCACCAACGACAAGGGCGACTCCCTCGTCATGCTCGCCGCCTACCACGGCCACGCCGCGGCGGTCGCGGCCCTCCTGGAGCGCGGCGCCGACGCCGACCGCGCCAACGACCGCGGCCAGACCCCGCTCGCCGGTGCCGTCTTCAAGGGCGAGGACGCCGTCGTCCGCGCCCTCCTCGCCGGCGGAGCAGATCCGGAGGCAGGCACTCCGTCCGCCGTCGACACGGCCAGGATGTTCGGGAAGACCGAGCTCCTGGAACTCTTCGGAACCAGGTGAACGGGTACTGAACCCCAGGTGGGAGCGGTGCCGTAAATGTGGTCGCGGCGTCGAAACGGGTGGGTCATCATGACGTCGGGCCCGGTAGTCCGGGCCACCGACGAGAGGCAGAGGAAGATGGTCACTGGCAGGCGAAGGACGACGACGAGCGGCTCGGCATGTGGGTGCCGAACGGCCTAGGCGTACGGGCGACGTACCGCCCGACCCGGGTCATCCCGGTCTCCCCCGGTCGTGTCGACAGCTTGATGTGAGGCGTCTTCCATGTTCGATCCAGTCATAGCGCCGAGCGGCACCCTGCTCGGTCTGCTGCAGCGGGGCCGCGGCGACGGCACGCTGCACGCGCTCGCCGCGCCACGTGCCGAGGCCCTCGCGGCCCTCAACCACTGCGTTCTCGACGACCCCCGCCACGACTGGCAGGTCGAGAACCGCTCCCTCTACTACGCCCGTCTCTACCTCGACCTCCACGGAGGTCTGGACGAGATCGAGGGGCACCTCTTCGCCGCCGAGGACCACCTCGACACCGAGGAGTCCCGCACCGGGCTCGCCCTCGCCGTCCTCGGCCACCTGGCCTCCTACGGGCGGCAGGACGCCCTGCACCTGCTCCGCCGCTACGCGGCCACCGGCTCCAACTGGGCCTGGGCCCTCGACGAGCTGGCGCTCCGCGACGACGACGCCGGCCTGCGCGCGCTCGCCGAGCCCGTGCTCGCCCGGTTCCCCGCCGGGGCCGAGGGCGACGCCGAGCTGGCCCGCGTGGTGCGCGACGCCTTCGAACCCCGGCCCTGGCGGCTGTGGGCCGAGGACCAGCGCGACGCGGTCGGCGCCCGCGTGCGGGCCGCCCAGGAACACGGCTCCTTCGACCGATGGCAGCGGCAGATGCGCCCCGCAGGACCCCGCCCCGGCTGGAGCGTGCGGGCCGTGCTCGACTGGGCGCAGGAGGGGTACGAGCGCGGCGCCGCCCTCGACGGCCCCGCCGCCCGCTGCCTGACCGCCGTCGCGGGGCCCGAGGACCGGGCCGAGATCCTCGCCGCCGCCCGGCACGGCGCGGAGGGGGCGCGCGGCGCCGCCCTGCACTACCTCGCCGCCGCCCGCGACCCCGAGATCCTGGCGCTCGTCACGGCCGCCGCCGACGGGGACTCCCGGCACGTGGCCGAGGCCGCCGTCGCCGCCTTCCGGCGCCTGTGCGGCGAGACCGCCGTCACCGGCGCACGCGCGTGGATCCGGCGCACGGACGCCCTCGGCGCCGCCGCCGCGGAGGTCCTCGCCTGCCGCGGCACCGCCCAGGACGCCGGACTCGTGCTCGCCGCCCTGCGCGGAACCGTGCGCGCCGAGGGCCCCGACGCCCCGGCGCTCGGCCCCCTCGTCGACGGCGCGGGCCGCCTCGGCATCGCCTGCGCGGCCCCCGTGCTGCGGCACGTTTACCGCGAGACCGCCTCCTCCCAGCTGCGCGGCCGCGCGGCCCGCGCCCTCGCCGCCACGGACCCCGACTTCGCGAGGGGCTTCGCCGTCGAGTGCCTCTGGGACTGCGAGGAGACGACCCGCGAGATCGCGGCGCAGTACGCCGAGACGGGTGACGTCCGCGTCGCCGAGCGGCTCCGCCGCCTGGCCGCCGACCCGGCCGAGGAGGTCGAGGTGCAGACCGCGGTCCGCAACCGCATAGGGCCGGACCTCCAGGTCTGACCGCCAAGGTCTGATCGCCAAGGTCCGATCGCCAGGTCCGATCGCCCAGGTCTGGTCGCCCCCGGCGGGGTTGAGACCCCCTCCCCACCCCCGCCCGCCGGCCGACCGCCCGCCCCCGCCTCGACGCCCACGGCTTCGGGCGGGGGTGGTGCGTTCCGGGCGTCGGCGTCGAGCGGTTGCGGGTGGCGGCGAGCGCCGGAAGGCCGCCGTCACCCTCCGGGCCGCTCAGCGCGCCGTCACGAACCGCACCGGCGTGCCCGGAACCGCCTGCGCCGCCGCCCCGAGGTCCGCCTCCCGCACCACCGCCACCACCGGGTAGCCGCCGGTCGTCGGATGGTCCGCGAGGAACACCACCGGCCGGCCGTCCGGCGGCACCTGGACCGCGCCCAGGACCATGCCCTCGCTCGCCAGCTCCCCGGGCCGGGACCGTTCCAGCGGGGGCCCGTCGAGTCGCAGGCCGACCCGGTTGCTCGCCGCCGTCACGACGTACGCGCGCGTGAGGAAGGTGCGGAGCGCCTCCCGGGTGCACCAGTCGTCTCGGGGACCCGGCCGGACCCGCAGGACGAGCGCGTCCGGCGGGCCCGGCCACGGGGGTGCGTCGACCGGCCCCCGGACGGCCGTGGCGGCTCCCAGCGGCAGGACCGCTCCGTCGGTCAGCGGCGCCGGGCCCAGTCCGGACAGCAGGTCGGTGGAGCGGCTGCCGAGCACGGCGTCGACGGTGATCCCGCCGCCGAACGCCACGTACGAGCGCAGCCCGCGCACGGCCGCGCCGACGTCGAGGACCGCCCCGGGCGGGAGCCGGACCGCCGTCCCCCACGCGGCCGGCCGGCCGTCCACCCGGACGGGGCACGGCGCACCCCCCACGGCCACGGTGACGGCGCTCGCGGTACGCACCGCGCACCCGTTGACGGTGGTCTCCAGGACCGCCGCCCCCTCCGCGTTGCCGACGAGCCGGTTGACGAGCCGCGCGGCGGCCGGGTCGAGCGCGCCGGAGCGGGGCACGCCGAGGTGGGCGTACCCCGGGCGCCCCAGGTCCTGGACGGTCGTGAGCGCCCCGGCGCGCACCATCGTGAGCGCTCCGGCGGGCAGCACGTCGAGGGAACGGTCCGTCACGACCCGCCCTCCACCGTGAACCGCACCCGGGTGCCCGGCTCCAGCAGCGCGGCCGGTTCGCGCCCGGCGTCCCACAGCACCGCGTCCGTGGTGCCGATCAGCTGCCAGCCGCCGGGTGAGGAGCGCGGGTACACGCCCGTGTACGGCCCCGCCAACGCCACCGATCCGGCCGGCACGACCGTACGGGGCGTGGCCCGGCGCGGCACGGCGTACCGCTCGTCCAGGCCGGTCAGATAGCCGAACCCCGGCGCGAACCCGCAGAACGCCACCCGGAACTCGGTGCCCGAGTGGATGCGCACCGCCTCCTCGACCGACACCCCCCAGAGTCCGGCGACCTCCGCCAGATCGGGGCCCCCGTACCGCACCGGCAGCTCGACGGCCCGGCCCACGCGCGCGTGCGGCGGCCCCACCTCCCAGCGGGGCAGTTCGGCGGCTAGCCCGTCCGGGTCGTCCACCCCGTCCAGGAGCACCGTCCGGGCCGCCGGCACGACCTCCCGTACGGCGGGCAGCGCGCCGCCCGCCCGCCGCCGCAGCAGCTCGGCGTGGAAGGCCTCCGTCGCCGCGCCGTCGGCCAGCTCCACCAGGAGGGCCCGGTCGCCCACCCGCAACACCCTCACGCGAAGGCCTCCACCCGCACGCCGTCGGCCTCCAGGCGCTCCCGGACCCGGCGGGCGAGCCCCACCGCGCCCGGGGTGTCACCGTGCAGACAGAGCGACCGCGCCCGTACGGAGATCTCGGTGCCGCCGTGGGCGGCGACGGTCCCGAACCTGGCCAGGGACACCGCGCGCTCCACGACCTCCGCGGCGTCCGAGACGACGGCCCCCTCCTGCCCCCGTGGCAGCAGGGAGCCGTCCGCCCGGTACGCCCGGTCGCCGAAGGCCTCGGCGACCACCGGGAGCCCGGCCGCCGCGGCCGCCTCGTGCAGCCGTGACCCCGGCAGTCCGAGGACCGGCAGCGTCCGGTCGGCGAGCAGGACGCCCTCGACGACCGCGGCCGCCTGCTCGCCGTCCCCGACCACCCGGTTGTAGAGCGCGCCGTGCGGCTTCACGTACGAGACGCGGGAGCCGGCGGCCCGCGCGAAGACCTGGAGGGCCCCGATCTGGTACGCCACCTCGGCGGCCAGCTCCGCCGCAGGGACATCCATCGCCCGCCGGCCGAAGCCGGCCAGGTCCCGATAGGACACCTGGGCCCCGATCCGTACCCCGCGCTCTGCCGCGAGCGCGCAGACCCGGCGCATGGTGACCGCGTCCCCCGCGTGGAATCCGCAGGCGACGTTGGCGCTGGTGACGACGGAGAGGAGCTGCTCGTCGTCGGTCAGCGTCCAGCGGCCGAAGCCCTCGCCGAGGTCGGCGTTGAGGTCGATCGAGACCCGGGTCATGGAGGTGTGTTTCCTTTCTCAGGGGGTCGTACGCGTGCGTGGCCGTGGGCCGCCCCGCGGCTCAGCGGTCTGCCCGCTCACCGGTCCGCGCGCTCACCGGTCCGTCCGATAGTGCTCGTCCCGGACGTCCGTGACGAGCATCCGCCCCGGCGCGTGGGTGATCGCGAACGGCGGACGCGAGGCCATCACCGCCGCCTGCGGCGTCACCCCGCAGGCCCAGAAGACGGGCACGTCCCCCGGCTCCGCCTCGACCGCGTCCCCGAAGTCCGGCCGCCCCAGGTCCCGGATGCCGAGCGCCGCCGGGTCCCCCGCGTGCACCGGCGCGCCGTGGACGGCCGGGAGCAGCGCGCTGATCCGCCGTGCGACGGGCACCAGCCGCTCCGGCACGGGCCGCATGGACACGACCATCGGCCCGTGCAGCCGCCCCGCCGGCCGGCAGGCGCGGTCGGTGACGTACATGGAGACGTTCCGGCCCTGCGCGATGTGCCGCAGCGGCACCCCCGCCTCGGCGAGCGCCCTCTCGAAGGTGAAGCTGCAGCCGATCAGGAAGGAGACGAGGTCGCTGCGCCAGTACGCGGCCACGTCGGCAGGCTCGGCCACGAGCCGCCCGTGCTCCCACACCCGGTACCCCGGCACGTCCGTCCGCAGATCGGCTCCGGGAGCGAGCGCGGTCGTCCACGCACCGGGGTCCGTCACGTCGAGGACCGGACAGGGCCGCGGGTTGCGCGTGCAGAAGAGCAGCACGTCGTACGCCCAGGCCGCGGGCACCGCGATCAGGTTGGCCTGCGTGTGCCCGGGAGCCCACCCCGCCGTCGGACCGGCCGTCCCCGCCCGCGCACGCGCGCGTGCCTCACGCGGATCGCGCGGGACCCCCGGGCGCTCCGGCTCCGGAACCGCCCGCCCGGTCACACCAGCTCCCTTCCGCGCGTCTCGGGCAGCCCGAGCAGCGCCAGGACGGCGATCCCGTACCCGATCGCACCGAAGACCAGCGCCCCGCCGACGCCCCAGCTCTCCGCCAGGAACCCGACGAGGGTGGGGAAGACCGCGCCGACCGCGCGCCCCGTGTTGTACGTCAGCCCCTGCCCCGTACCGCGCACCGGCGTCGGGTACAGCTCGGCGAGGAAGGAGCCGAAGCCGCTGAAGATCGCCGACATGCAGAAGCCGAGCGGGAACCCGAGCACCAGGAGCAGGGTGTTCGCCCCGGCCGGAATCTGGGTGTAGGCGAGGACGGACACCGCCGACAGGACGGCGAAGAGCGCGATGTTCCGCTTCCGGCCCAGCCGGTCCGTCAGGTAACCCCCGGTCAGATAACCCGCGAAGGCCCCCGAGATCAGCAGCGCCAGATAGCCGCCCGTGCCGACGACGGTGAGACCGCGTTCGGTCTTCAGGAAGGTCGGCACCCAGGTCGCGAGCGTGTAGTACCCGCCCTGCACACCGGTCGACAACAGGATCGCGAACAGCGTCGTACGGAGCAGCACCGGGCTGAACACCGCCCGGAACGAACCCCGTTCGGGGCTGGCCAGGCGGACCTCGGCCGCGTGCGGGGCGTCCTCGACGTTCCGCCGGACGTAGACGACGAGCAGGGCGGGCAGCGCGCCCGTCCAGAACAGGACCCGCCAGGCGAGGTCCGCGTCGACGAACTGGAACACCAGGGTGTACACGACGACCGCGAGCGCCCAGCCCGCCGCCCAGGCGCTCTGGATGCCGCCGAGTGTCCGTCCGCGGTGCCGGGCGGAGGCGTACTCGGCGACGAGGATCGCGCCGACCGCCCACTCGCCGCCGAATCCGAGGCCCTGGAGCGCCCGGAAGACGAGCAGCGTTTCGTAGGTGGGGGCGAAGCCGCACAGCACGGTGAAGAGCGCGTACGTGACGACGGTGATCATCAGGGCCCTGACGCGGCCCACCCGGTCGGCGAGGACGCCGGCGAGCGCGCCGCCGACCGCCGAGACGACCAGGGTGACGGTGGTGAGGAGGCCGGTCTGTCCCTTGTCGAGGCTGAAGTAGGCGGCGATCGCCACCATGGACAGGGGCAGGGTGAAGAAGTCGTAGGAATCCAGGGCGTATCCGCCGAAAGCGCCGCCGAAGGCGCGCCGGCCGCGCGGCCCGAGGGCGCGCAGCCAGGCGAACGCGCCCGTGTCGTCGGGGTGTTCGCCCTGGTCGGGGTTCCGGGTCCGAGTCGTGCTCAATCTGCACCTCGCAGAGGGAGGAGGAGCGTGCCTGAGTGACGTGCCGAAGACCGTGCCTGAGTGACGTGCCGAAACACCGCGCCGAAGAACCGCGCGGTGTCGTCAAGGTAGGGGATTGTTGAACGATCCGACAAGAGGCATGTTGTCCCGGACTTCGTTCTGCGGTTGACTCGGCCCGGACGGTCGACGGTCGACGGCCGGAGGCGGAAGGGGAGCGCACCGTGGACGTGAGGGGCACCGGGGAGCTGGCCGAGGACCGCGCGCTGCTCGGACGCACGAGCACCGCGGAACGGGTCGCCGACATCCTCCGCACCCGTATCGCCGAGGGCTTCTTCCCGCCCGGCGCCCGCCTCTCCGAGGACAGCATCGGCGGCGCCCTGGGCGTCTCCCGCAACACCCTCCGCGAGGCCTTCCGGCTCCTCACCCACGAACGGCTCCTCGTCCACGAGCTCAACCGGGGCGTCTTCGTCCGGGTCCTCGCCGTGGAGGACGTCGAGGACATCTACCGCACCCGCCGCCTCGTCGAATGCGCGGTCGTACGGGGTCTCGGGCACCCGCCCTTCGCGGTGGACGGCCTGGTCGCCGCCGTCGCGGAGGGCGAGGCGGCGGCCGCGAACGGCGACTGGCGCGCGCTCTCGACGGCCAACATCCACTTCCACCGCGAACTCGTCGCCCTGGCCGGCAGCGCCCGCACGGACGAGCTCATGCGGAGCGTCCTCGCGGAACTCCGGCTCGCCTTCCACGTTGTGGGCGACCCCCGCGCCCTCCACGAGCCCTACCTCCAGCGAAACCGGGAGATCCTGGACGCGCTGCGTTCCGGCGAGCGCGCCTCGGCCGAACGCCTCCTGGCCCGCTACCTCGACGACTCGCGCACGCGGGTGTCCGCCGCCTACGCCCGGGCGGTGGACGCCCCGACGCCGGCCACCCCGGACGGCGCCTGAACCCGGGGCCTCGGGCTGCGCCCGCCTCGGGTGCGGCCCCGGGAGGGCGGTCCGCCCTCACCGCCGCATCTGCGCCGTTTCGACCGTTGTCAGTTCCAGGACCTACTCTGTGCACCGTGACTTCGCCTGCCTCGACGGACCTCGCTCCGCCCCAGCTCAGCGCGGGGCCGCGGCCCGCGCAGGGCCCGGCCGCCGACGAAGGGCTCGCGCGGCGCCTCCGCGCGCTCGCGTGCACCGCCCCGCTGCACGACCTCGACGCGCGCAAGGCGAACCTCGCCGGCGAGTACACGGTCTACTCGATGGCCGAGGTCGCGCTCGCCGCGATCGACCTCGTCACGCTCAACATGGACTTCGACACCGGTGCCGACCACGAGCAGATAATCGCCAGGCTGCTGCCCCGCGTCGCCGCCCAGGCCCCCCAGCGCCCCGCCGCCGAGCACGAGCGCGTCGCCCGCTGGGTCCTGGAGAACCTGATCAACGTCGGCAGCGTCGACCGCGGCTTCCGCGCCGTCTACGGCACCTTCGGCACCGACGGGGTCTACGTCCGCCGCGACTACGACTTCAAGCTCATCGAGGAGGTCCCCGGCTACGGCGGCGGGGTCTACCTCCGCACCACGGACGAGGCCGTCAACGTCCTCGTCGGCGCCCTGGACACCGACGTCACCAGCGCCCAGATCGCCGCCGAGGTGAAGCTGGAGGTCCTGATCAACCGGGGCCGCCTCGCCGACGCGCAGCTCGCCGCCGAGCAGGCGCGCTACCGGACCGTGCAGTACGCCGAGAGCCTCCGCAGGACCCTGGAGGCGACCCGGCGCAACGTCCGCGCCGTGGACTGGCTCAACGCCGTCCCCGACATGATCGCCGAGGCGCTCGACCACGTCGCCGACCGCTACCGCCACGAGAACGCGATCCTCACCAACATCCGCAAGGCCCGCGACGAGGCCGACACCGGCTCCGACCCGAAGACGGCCGAGCACAAGCGGCGCGCCGCCGAGCTGGTCGACATCGTCAAGGACTGCATCCGGCGCCACACCCAGCTCCAGTCGCGCCTCCTGGAGGCCGGCCCGCTGTTCCGGGCGGAGCAGGACCGGCAGGCCTTCGCCGCCCCCACCACGTACACCGGCCTCGACCTGTACGGACAGCTCGTCGCCCCGATACTGCCGCTCCCCGTCGAGCGGGCGACGCGCGTGACCGACGCCTTCTTCGCGCGCGGCACCGGACTGCGCACCCCCGCGTCCGTGCGCCTCGGCGACCTCGTCGACCTCCTGCTCACGCCGCCCGTCGAGCGCGAGCACCTCGGTGCCGAGATGCCCGAGCCGGACCTGATCGCGACCCCCGACGACTCCCGCTTCAGCGAGGAGCAGCTCGCCCTCGCCACGGGCCTCCTCGACCTGGAGCACGACGCCCCGCGCCGCCTCTCCGGGCTGCTGGCCGAGGCCCGCCGGATCGACGCCGACCTCCCGTACCTCGTCGCCCTCCTCGCCGTCCACGCGGCGAGCCCGCCGGTCGGGACGGCCTACCGCCAGGGCGAGGAGCGCCTGCTCTTCGCCGTCGACGACGGCACCCCGCTGGACGACCCCGAGTTCGGCGGCGCGGACCTCATCGTCGGTACGGCCCTGCTCGACGCGGTCGGGATGGCCGCGGACCGCACGGAGGCCTCGTGACCCTCACCACACCGCCCGTGCCCTCCTCGGGCGGCACCACCGCTGCCCAGCCCCTGACGGGCGCCACCGACCCCGAGGCCGGTGAGACGCCCGCTCCGCCCCTCCCCGAGGCGCCCGTCCCCGCTGCGCCCGGCACCGTGGCTCCCGCTGCGGCAGCCCCCGACCTCACCGACGTACCCGCCCCGAGGGAGCCGGCCGACGCCGATCGGCCCCGCGTGCGGGCCGTCCTCGTGGAGCCGCCGCAGGAGCCCGACACCCACCACGAGCCGGGGGAGGGGCCGCGGCTCGGCGCCGTACCGGTGGCGGAGCCGCCCCGTACCGCCGCGGACCGGCGGCGGAGCCTGCCCGCGGTCCGCGCCGTACGCCTCGCCGACGGCGCGGCCCCGGCGGAGCGGCCCGTCACCGCCGTCACCCCGGTCCCGCTGCCCCTGACGCGCCCCGGCACGTCCGCCGAGGCGACCGGCACCGGCACCGGCACGGACACAGGCACGGACACAGGCACCGGCACGGACACGAGCACCGGTACCGAGTGTCTGACCGGAAGCGGTCCCGCGGGCGTCGCCCCGAGCCGCCCCGAGCGCCGCCCCGAGAGCCGCAGCGAAAGCCGTACCGAGATCCGCACCGAGGAGCCCCAGCCGTGAGTGACACCCACGCCGCGTACACGAACGCGTGGAGCGAGCAGGAGCCCCCGCAGACCCCGGCGGCCCCGCCGTCCTCCTCCACCGCCGCCGTCACGCCCGCGGACGCCGCCGACGCCGCCCGGCTCGTCTCCTTCGGGCTCCAGCCGAAGCTGCTGCCCGCCCGGGACGCGGAGTACGCGGACCTCCTCCGCCGGTACCGCGAGGACCCGCCGTTCGCGCGGCTCGCCGACGCCGTCGCCACCGGCCTCGGCCTCGTCGTCCTGGAGGTCTCCCCGCGCGCGGGCATGGCCGTCACGGCCGCCGAGGACTCGGTGTTCGCCGTCCGCATGGGCGACTACGCCCGCCGCGCCCACACCGACTCCGCCGACCGCTTCCTGCACGGCCTCGCCCACCTCGCCGTCGCGGCCATGGCCTTCCCCCGCCCCGAGGACCTGGCCGACGACGGCTACATCGGCCGCCTCACCGTCAACGGCGTCGACGCCTTCGTCCGCCAGGCCTGTCTGCGCCTGGAGCAGCGCGCCGAGGAGCGGGGCGAGAACACCGACCCGGCCAGTGACGCCCCCGGCCTTGAGGCGGCCTGGCGGATCTACGCCCGCCGCAGCGCCACCGGCGCCACGAAGGACGCCCGCCGCCTGGCCGGTTCCACCACCGGCATCGTCGGCAAGGCCGTCGCCTTCCTCACCGACTCCGGCTTCCTCCAGCGCACCGGTGACGAGGGCGGCGGCTCCTACCGCACCACCGCCCGCTACCAGCTCCAGGTGCGGGACATGGCCGGTTCCGCGGCCATGGCCGAACTCCTCGACCTCGGGGTCGTCCCCGTCAGCGACGGATCCGCCACCCTCCTCCCGCCGCCCGAGGGCGACGACCTGGAGCTCGCCGCCGACGCGGGCCTCCCGTTCCACGCGTAACCGCCCCGCCCGTAACCGCCCCGCCCGTAACCGCCCCGCCCGTAACCGTCCCGCGCACACCCGCCCCGCGCGACCGCCCGCGCAACCGAACCTCCCAGTACGAGAGCACGAGAGTTCCTCGCCATGTACGAGCTGTCCCGGGTCCGCCTCTACTCCATCGGCCCCGCCGGCGCGCGCTACGCCGACACCGTCCTGGACCTCCGCGGAGTCGGCGCGCCCGTGCCGCACCCCGCCCCCACCCAGGCGGAGTTCTTCGAGGAGGAACCGGTCGGCCCGCCGCGCCGCCCCGCACCCGCGGGCGTGCTCTTCCTGGAGAACGGCGGCGGAAAGTCCGTCCTCCTCAAGCTGATCTTCTCGGTCATGCTCCCCGGCCACCGCAACACCCTCGGCGGCGCCAGCTCCGGCGTGCTCCGCAAGTTCCTCCTCGCCGACGACTGCGGTCACGTCGCCCTGGAGTGGCAGCACACCCTCACCGGCGAACTCGTCGTCGTCGGCAAGGCCAGCGAGTGGCGCGGCCGCCAGGTCTCCAACGACCCGAGGAAGTTCGCCGAGGCCTGGTACTCCTTCCGGCCCGGCCCCGGACTCAGCCTCGACAACCTCCCCGTCGCCGAGTCCACCGCCGTCCGCCCGCCCGTCGAGGGCGCCTCGGGCGCCACCGGACGGCGCCGCACGATGAAGGGCTTCCGCGACGCCCTCACCGAGGCCGGGAAGGCCTACCCGCACCTGGAGGTGTACTGGGAGGAGATCCACGACCGCTGGAACGAGCACCTCGGCGACCTCGGCCTCGACCCCGAACTCTTCCGCTACCAGCGCGAGATGAACGCCGACGAGGGCGAGGCCGCCGGCCTCTTCGCGGTCAAGAAGGACTCCGACTTCACCGACCTGCTCCTGCGGGCCGTCACCGACACCCGCGACACCGACGGCCTCGCCGACCTCGTCGGCGGCTTCGGCAACAAGCTCGGCCGCCGCGCCGAACTCACCGCCGAGCGCGACTTCACCGCCGGCTCCGTCGACCTCCTCGGCCGGATCGTCGAGGCCGCCGAGACCAGGGCACGCGCGCGTGACGTCCACGCGGCCGCCGAGCGGCGCACCCGCACCCTCGCCCAGCGGCTCTCCGCCCGCGCCGCCGAGGAGCGGGGCCGGGCCGCCGAACTCGCCCAGCAGGTCACCTCCGCCGCCCACGCCGTCTCCGAGGCCGAGACCGCACGCGGCCGCAGCGCGCTCATCGCCGCCGAACTCGCCTTCCGGCACGCCTCCTTGGCGCTCACCGCGGCCGAGAAGGGCGCCGCCGCCCAGCGCCGCGAACTCACCGACGCCCGCACCCTGCACTCCGCGTGGCAGGCCGCCGAGGCGGTCCTCCGCCACCGCGCCGCGGGCGACCGCTCCGCCCGCGTGGCCGCCGCCATCCGCGAGGCCGAGCGCGACGCCGCCCCGGCCCTCGCCGCCCGCGCGAAGGCCGCAGCCGACCTCGTACGGGCCCTGGCCGCCGCGGCCGAGGAGGGCGAGCGGCACGCCGCCGAGGAGGAGGAGCGCTCCAGCGCCCTCCAGGAGGCGGGCGAGACCGCCCACCGCGACGCGACCGCCGCCGCGACCGAGGCCCAGCGGGCCCGCAGCGAGGCCGGGCACCTGCGCCAGCGGCTCGCCGAGGTCGAGCAGGAGACGGCCGAGGCGGTACGGGCCGGCTGGCTCGACGACTCCGCACCCGACGCCGACCCGGCGCGCGCCGCGCTCGCCGCGAGCGACGCCGAGAAGTCCACGGTCGCCGCCTGGGACACGGCCCGCGACGCCGCCCGCACGGCCGCCGACCGCGCCCGCGAGGCCGCCGCGGCCGAGTCCCGCGCCGAACTCGCCGCCGCGCGCGCCGCGGACGCGGCCGAGGCCGCGGGCCACGCCTACGAAGCGGAGCGCCGCGCCGCCGAAACCCTCGCCGCGGAACCGCGCCTCGCCGACCTCCTGAGCCTTCCGGGCCAGAACTCCTCCGTCCCCGGCCAGAGCTCCCCGCTCCCGGGCCAGAGCTCCCCGCTCCCCGGCCAGCGCGGAGCGGCCCCGGCCGGAACGACCCCGAGCGGCGACCGGCCGGGCCACGGCACGGTCGGCCGCCCGGCCGGGCCGTCCGACGCGCCGGCGGCGACGCCCGCCGCAGACCGTGCCGGTGGCGCCGGCCGGGCCCACGGCCCGGCGGCCCCCGAAGGCACCGACCCCGCCGCACGGGGCGCGGGCGAGGACGCCCACACCGCCCCGGGCGGCCACGGCGCCCCCGGCGACGCCGCCGCCACGGGCCGGGACACGGCCGACACCGCCGTCCCCGGCGCCGCCCTCGGCCTCGTCGTCGACCCGTCCGGTGCCCAGGGACCGCTCACCGTCACCGAGTTCGACCGCTACGCCGACGAGCTGCGCGGCATGCTCGACCAGGCCGTCGCCTCCGCCGAGCGGCAGCTGTTCGACCTCCGCACCGCCGCCGCCGACGACGCGCGGATCCTCGGGGCGCTCGGCGACGGCGGACTGCTGCCGCCCGGCCCGGACGTCCTCGCCACCGTCGAGTTCCTCGGCGAGCACGGCATCCCGGCGCTCCCCGGCTGGCGCTACCTCGCGCAGGCCGTGGACCCCGCCGACCACGCGCGCGTGCTCGCCGCCCGCCCCGAACTCGTCGACGGCGTCGTCATCACCGACCCCGTCTCGTACGGCCGCGCCCGCGAGGTCCTCGGCTCCGCCGCCCTGCTGCCCCGCTCCGCCGTCGCCGTCGGTACCGCGGCCGCCCTGCTCGCACCCGTACCGGCGCGGGACGGCGACGAGGACACCGGCGTCTTCCTCGTCCCGCCGAACCCGGCCATGCACGACGAGCTGGCCGCCGACGAGGAGCGCCACGCCCTGCGGGCCCGCGCCGCCGCCCGCGACGAGGAGATCCGCACGCTCGCCGCCCGGCTGGCCGGCGACCGGGCGCTCGCCGCCCGGATCGGCGCCTGGCGCGCCGACTGCCCGCCCGGCATGCTCGCCGAACTGGCCGCCGTCGCCGCCACCGCCCGGGAGACGGCCGAGGCCGCCGCCGCGACCCTCGCCGAGGCGCGCGCCGTACGGGCGGAGGCCGACGAGGTCGCCGCGGAAGCCGCCCAGGTCAGGGACGAGCGCCAGGAGGCGGCCCAGCGCGCCCGCCGGGTCGCCGACGCCCTCGCGGGCCTCGCGTACCGGCTCCGTGAGCGCTCCGCCTGGCAGGCCAAGCTCCGCGAACTCGCCGACGACGCCGCCGAGGCGGAGGCCCGCGCCCAGACCTGCCTGGAGCGCGCCCGCGCCGCCGACGAGGACCGCCGCGCCGCCCAGCGCGCCGCCGACGACGCCCACCGCACGGCCCGCGCCCTGCGGGCGGAGCGCGCCGAGATCGCCGGGGCCCCCGAGAACCTCCCCGAGCAGGACGCCGACGCGCCCCGCGCCGCGCTCCCCACCCTCCGCGAGGCGTACCGCGCTGCCTCCCAGGTGTACGAGAAGGTCGGCGTCGGCGCCGACCTCCGCGCCGAGCAGGCCCGCGCCGAGAGCGACGAGTCCGCCGCCCTCGCCGAACTCGACCGGCTCACCAACAAGGTCCGCACCCGCGCCGAGCAGCTCCTGGAGTCGACCGACGGCGCCGACGGCCCCTCCCGCCAGGCGGCGGCGGCCCGCGCCGAGTCCCTGGTCCAGATGCTGGAGTCCCGCGCCTCCGAGGCCAGCGAGAAGCTCGGCCGGCTGCGCGGCGAGGCCGAGCGCCTGGCCCCCGAGGACGGCGGGGCCCACACGGAGCTGCCCGAGGAACTGGTGCCCGCGGACGCCGAGCACGCCCAGGCCCTCCTCCGTACCGCGACCGCCGAACTCGCCGCCCGTACCGACGCCCTGGAGGCGGCGAGGGCCGCGCACTCCGGACTGCTCCGGGACCACCGGGCCGCCGAGGACGCGGCCGGCGGCTTCGACGAGACGGCGGCCCTCCTGCGCGACCAGCTCCGCGACCACACGGACGAGGAGCACGAGACCCCCGCCCCGCACCCCGGCACCCTGGAGGAGGCCCGCACCGTCGCCGCCGAGGCGCGCCGCGCGCTGCGCGCCTGCACGGCCGAGCTGTCCGCCGCCGAAGCCGCCGTGCGCGAGGCGAGCGACATCCTCGTCCGGCACGCCAACTCCACCCGCTACGAGCAGGTGCGCACCCCCGCCCGCCAGCAGATCAGGGAACTGCCCGCGTCCGCGCTCCCCGAGCACGCCGCCAAGTGGGCCGAGGCCTTCGCGCCCCGGCTGCGGGTCCTGACGGACGAGCTGGAGCAGCTGGAGCGCAACCGGGACTCGATCGTGGACCGGCTGCGCGGGCTCGTGGAGTCCTCCCTCGCCACGCTCCGCTCCGCGCAGCGGCTCTCGCGCCTCCCGGAGGGGCTCGGCGAGTGGTCGGGCCAGGAGTTCCTGCGGATCCGGTTCGAGGAGCCGGACCAGGCCACGCTCGCGGAGCGGCTCGGCGAGGTCGTCGACGAGGCGACCCGCGCGGCCGTCAAGAAGAACTCCGACCTGCGCCGGGACGGCATGTCCCTGCTCCTGCGCGGGGTGCAGGCCGCGCTCGAACCCAAGGGCGTCGCGGTCGAGATCCTCAAGCCGGACGCGGTGCTGCGCGCCGAGCGCGTACCGGTCGGGCAGATGGGCGACGTCTTCTCCGGCGGGCAGCTGCTCACCGCGGCCATCGCGCTGTACTGCACGATGGCGGCGCTGCGCTCCAACGACCGCGGCCGCGACAAGCACCGGCACGCGGGCACGCTGTTCCTCGACAACCCGATCGGCCGCGCCAACGCCACGTACCTGCTGGAGCTCCAGCGGGCGGTGTCGGACGCGCTCGGCGTCCAGCTCCTCTACACGACGGGCCTGTTCGACACGACCGCGCTCGCCGAGTTCCCGCTGGTGATCCGGCTGCGCAACGACGCCGACCTGCGGGCGGGGCTCAAGTACATCAGCGTGGAGGAGCACCTGCGTCCCGGGCTGCCGCAGCCCGCGGCGGAGGGCGAGACGATCCACGGCGAGATCACGGCGACCCGGATGTTCCGGCGTCATCAGGCGGACGAACAGCCCGCGGTGCGGACGCCGTAGCGGTCGCCGGGCCCGGTCGCTCCCGCGCGGGCGGAACAACGGCGGCCCGGCCCCCACCTTCGGGGACCGGGCCGCGTCTCGTCGTGACGGGTTCGCCGTCAGGCCGCCTCGGAGAGCGGCGCCCCCTGCGGGGCCCTGCGCTCCACGGTGTCGGCGGAGTCCTCGTACCGCTCCCTGAACGGCCGGCGTGCCGTGCTGCTGGGCTCGGAGACGACTCCGTTGCGCTGGCGCCACACCTGACGGGTGACCCAGACGTCGAGCACGCTCCAGGTGGCCACCACGGTGGAGGCCACCGCCGTGATGGTCACGGGGAACGCCAGCCAGGAACCCGCGAGCGTGCAGAGGAAGGCGACCACCCCCTGGATCAGCGTGACCGATGTGATCATCACCGCCCGAACGGCGGCGTTGCGCACGGGGTCCGGCATCCGCCGCACACCCTCCTCGTCCTCCACCCACAGCTGACGCGCCGTCCGCGCCTCGTCTTCCATGGTCCTGTCACTCCCCACCGCTGTGTTCCTCAAGGGACGCCTGCCCGTTGTGAGGGCCTTTACTCGGACAGAAACCCCCCTGCCCACCATGACGTGTCAGAGCGGGAAAAGGTTTCGCCTGTTCCGGAATTACCGCGACCGGAACGAATAATTCCAGCCATCTCCATAGCCGGGGGAAATGCCACACCACCACGTGTCCTGTGCCACAGTGACGGAGCCCAACTCCCCGAATACCGGGACATCTCATGATCAACGATCACCCGACAGGCTGAAAAACGACCGGACATGCCTTCGAGATGGCCGTGATGCAGTAGTAGGCTCGCGCCGCCGTTTGTTGAAATCGAAGGTTGACGCCGCGTGTTGACGCCGACGTCAGACACGTGCAGGTCCCCCGTGGCGCGCGGGGGCCGAGCTGGGGGAGGCCATGCGCTTTCGCGGGAAGTCCATCCGCCGGAAGATCGTGGCGTTGCTCCTCGTCCCGCTCGTCTCCCTCACCGGCCTCTGGGGCTTCGCGACGGTGCTGACCGGCCGTGAGGCCGACCAACTCCTCGACGTCGGCTACATCGTCGACAAGGTCGGCTACCCCCTGGAGGACACCGCCCGGGTCATCCAGCTGGAGCGCCGCCAGTCGCTCATCTACCTCGCCGACCCGCGCGGCTCCGAGGCCCTCGTCTCCCTCCGCGAGACCCGGCAGGCCACCGACCGCCAGCTCACCCGCATCCGAGCGAACGCCGCCGACCCCGGCGTACGCGACGAGATGAGGCCCGTCACCTCCCAGCGGCTCACCTCCCTCCTCCAGGCGCTCGACGAACTGGACGCGCTGCGCCGCTCCGTCGAGAACCGCAGCATCAGCCGCATGCAGGCCCTCGAGTTCTACAACCGGCTGGTCGACCCCTGCTACAGCTTCCTCATCACCCTCCACGCCCTGGAGAACGTGGAGATGGACAAGCAGGGCCGCGCCCTCGTCGGCGTGACGCGCGCCCGCGAACTCCTCTCCCGCGAGGACGCGCTCGTCCTCTCCGCGCTCGTCGCCGACCGGATCACCGCAGAGGAGATCCGCGCGATATCCGACCTCGTCGCCGGCCGCGAGCAGTTCTACGAGGTCAACCTCGAACTCCTGCCCGCCGCCGAGCGCGAGCGCTTCGAGAAGTACTGGCGCAGCCCCGAGACCGCGGCCCTGCGCACCGCCGAGAACGCCCTCATCGAGGCGGGCGCCACCGACGACCCGAAGGCCGTCACCCCCGCCTACTGGCAGGACGAGGCGAGCCCCGTCCTCGACGACCTCGCCCGCGAGAACACCGCGGCGGGCGACCGCTACCAGGACCGCGTCCAGCCCGCCGCGTACAGCGTGCTCCTCAAGGTGGGCGTCGCCGGAGTCCTCGGCTTCCTCGCCCTCCTCGCCTCGATCGTCATCTCCGTCCGCATCGGCCGCGAGCTCATCCGCGACCTGCGGCGCCTCCAGAAGGAGGCCCAGGAGGTCTCCGGCGTCCGGCTGCCCAGCGTGATGCGCCGCCTCGCCGCGGGCGAGCAGGTCGACGTCGAGACCGAGGTGCCCCACCTGCGGTACGGGGAGGACGAGGTCGGCGAGGTCGGCCAGGCGCTCAACACCCTCCAGCGCGCCGCCGTCGAGGCCGCCGTCAAACAGGCCGAGCTGCGGCGCGGCGTCTCCGAGGTGTTCGTCAACCTCGCCCGCCGCAACCAGGTCCTCCTCCACCGCCAGCTCACGCTCCTCGACACCATGGAGCGGCGCACCGAGGACACCGACGAACTGGCCGACCTCTTCCGGCTCGACCACCTCACCACCCGCATGCGCCGGCACGCCGAGGGCCTCGTGATCCTCTCCGGCGCCGCCCCGTCCCGCCAGTGGCGCAAGCCCGTCCAGCTCATGGACGTCGTACGGGCCGCGGTCGCCGAGGTCGAGGACTACGAGCGCATCGAGGTCCGCCGCCTGCCCCGCATCGGCGTGGGCGGCCCGGCCGTCGCCGACCTCACCCACCTCATCGCCGAACTCCTCGAGAACGCCACGGTCTTCTCGCCCCCGCACACCGCCGTCCAGGTCCTCGGCGAGCGGGTCGCCAACGGTTTCACCCTGGAGATCCACGACCGCGGCCTCGGCATGAACCCCGACGCCCTGCTCGACGCCAACCTCCGGCTCGCCGAGACCCCCGAGTTCGAGCTCTCCGACACCGACCGGCTCGGCCTCTTCGTCGTCAGCCGACTCGCCCAGCGCCAGAACGTCCGCGTCTCCCTGCAGACCTCGCCGTACGGAGGCACCACCGCGGTCGTGTTCATCCCGGCCGCCCTGCTCACCGACGCACCCGAGACCCAGGGCGCCGGCTTCCGGCTGGACCGGACGGGCACGGACCGCGCCGACCGGAGCCGCGGGGCCGCCGAGCCCGTGGACGCCGGCGGCCCGCCGACCCGCAGGCCCGCCCTGACCAAGGTCCCCGACGTGACGGACCCGGTCGGCACGACGGCGGCGCGCGGCGCCTTCGACGGCCCCGTCGAACTCGAACCGCCGCTCGGCACCGAGGACTTCGACGCGCTGTTCGACTGCTCGGCCGACCTCCTCGACAGCGACAGCGAGCGCGGCGGACTCTTCCGGCCCCGCGACCGCCGCCGCGGGCTCGCCCCCGCCGGCGAACAGCACCAGCAGACGCCGGACCAGGCCTCGGGCCACGGCGACGACGCGGACGACCTTCCGGCCGGGCGCGCCCCCCAGGGCCCCGTGCCGCTGCCGCGACGCCGCCCGCCGACGCTCGTCGTGGACCACGGCCGCCGCGTCGACGAGCGGGGCCGCCCGCACCCCGCACCCGGTCGCGCCGGAGCCGAGGACGGCACACCCGGCACGCACGGCGGGTTCGCCGACGACCGCGCGCACGACAGGGGCGCCCCCGGCACCGCGGACGGGACCCGGCCCTCGGCCGGCGGCCCGAACCTCGTCCCCGTACGCCCGGACGGCTCCGGTCGCCCCGAGCGCCCGCGGCGGTACGACGCGCCCGGCGGCTCGCAGGGCCCCGACGCGCCCGGCGGCCGCCCCGCCCCCGCCGCCCCCGTCGAGCCCGAGGCCCCCGCCCCCTTCGGCGGTCTGCCCCGCCGCGTGCGCCAGGCCAGCCTCGCGCCCCAGCTCCGCGAGTCCGCCGACGGCGCCACCGGCACGGGCACCGGCACGGGCACCGGCACCGGCACGGGCCGAGGCGCGCACCCGGGCGCCCCCGAGCCCACAGGACCCGAGTCCTTCGAGCGCGACGCCGACGAGGTCCGCGCCCGCATGGCCGCCATGCAGCGCGGCTGGCAGCGCGGCCGTCGGCACAACGCCGACCCGGACGACACGACAGCACCAGGAACGACACCCGAGGGGGACGGTCGATGACCGCACCGAACGCCGCAGCAACCGACAGCACCTCCGGACGTGGGAACGGGGAGCTGAACTGGCTCCTCGACGAGCTCGTGCAGCGCGTCGGATCCATCCGCAAGGCCCTGGTGCTCTCCAGCGACGGTCTCCCCACCGGCGCCTCCCAGGAGCTCACCCGGGAGGACGGCGAGCACCTGGCCGCCGTCGCCTCCGGATTCCACAGCCTCGCCAAGGGCGTCGGCCGCCACTTCGAGGCGGGCAGGGTGCGGCAGACCGTCGTCGAACTGGAGGACGCCTTCCTGTTCGTCACGGCCGCGGGCGACGGCAGCTGCCTCGCCGTCCTCGCGGACTCCGACTCGGACGTCGGCCAGGTGGCGTACGAGATGACGCTGATGGTCAAGCGGGTCGGGGCCCACCTCACCACGGCCCCCCGGACCGGCCTGCCCGCCGGAGGATGAGTGGGGGCGGAATGAGCGACGCAGCCGAGCGGAACCGATCCGAACGTCCGAACCCGGCCACCGCCGGGCAGGCCCCCGTCCACCACCACTGGTTCGACGACGAGGCCGGCCCCGTGGTCCGTCCGTACGCGATGACCCGCGGCCGGACCAGCGCCGCCACCCGCCACCGGCTCGACCTGATCGCGGTGGTGGTGCCCGAGCCCGCCGCCGACGATCCCGGCCGGGACCAGACGCTCTCCCCGGAACACGTGGAGATCGTCGAACGCTGCTCCGAGCAGCCCCAGTCGATCGCCGAGCTCGCCGCAGGGCTCGACCTCCCCGTCGGGGTGGTCCGGGTCCTCGTCGGCGATCTCGTCGAGGACGAACTCGTCCGTGTGACCCGCCCCGTTCCGCCGGCCGAACTGCCGGACGTGAGCATTCTTCGCGAGGTGATCAATGGCCTTCGGGCGCTCTAGCCGCAAGAAGACCTACGTCGAGCCGGTGACCCTGAAGATCCTCGTCGCGGGCGGGTTCGGGGTCGGCAAGACGACGATGGTCGGTGCGGTCAGCGAGATCCGGCCGCTGCGGACCGAGGAGATCCTCAGCGAGGTGGGCCGCCCCGTGGACGACCTCCACGGCGTCGAGACCAAGACGACCACCACGGTCGCCATGGACTTCGGCCGGATCACCCTGCGCGAGGACCTCGTCCTGTACCTGTTCGGCACGCCGGGACAGGACCGCTTCTGGTTCCTCTGGGACGAGCTGGCGCAGGGCGCGCTCGGCGCGGTCGTCCTCGCGGACACCCGTCGTCTGGAGGACAGCTTCGCCGCCATCGACTACTTCGAGCGGCGCGGCATCCCGTTCACGGTGGCGGTCAACTGCTTCGAGGGCGCCCGCCGCTACCCGGTCGAGAGCGTCCGCGGCGCGCTCGACCTCGACCCGGAGGTGGAGCTGGTGATGTGCGACGCCCGTGACCGGGAGTCCGTGAAGAACGTCCTGGTCGCCGTCGTCGAGCACGCCCTGGTCCTGGCCGACCGCGCGCACGCCCCGGTCTGAGCGAGCCCCGGAACCACCGCCGAACAGGGCCTGTACCGGCGGTGGTTCGGCGGTGGGTCCGGGGCGACGCGTACGGGGAAGGCGTCAGTGCCCGGCCACCGACCTCCGCGCCACCGGGAAGTCGAAGAACGTCGCGGGGAACGGCTCCGGCTTGAACGTGAAGTGCCACCACTCCTCGGGCAGGTTCACGAACCCCTCCGCGGCCAGCACGCCCTTCAGGAGCTGCCGGTTGGCCCGCTGCTCGCCCCCGATCCGCGGGTCGTCGGTGTGCGAGAGCGTGTCGAAGCAGTCGTACCCGGTCCCCATGTCGACCGAGTTGTCCGGGAACCGCTCCGCCTGCGGCGCGAAGCACTCCACCAGTTCCTCGCCCGGCACGTACGGCCGCGTCGGCGCGGCGGGCAGCCGCACGAGCGTCAGGTCGACCGTCGACCCCCGGCTGTGCCCCGACTTCTCCGCGATGTACCCGTCCGCGAACAGCCTCGACTTGTCGACGAGCGGATAGAACTCCCCCTTCATCCGCTCGTCCCCGAGGTCCTTCGCCCAGCGCACGAAGTGGTCGACCGCCCGCTGCGGCCGGTAGCAGTCGTACACCTTGAGCGTGTAGCCCCGGGCGAGCAGCCGCAGCTGGGCGCGGTGCAGCGCCTCGGCGGCCGGGCGGGTCAGGATGCACAGCGGCTGCCGGTAGCCGTCGACCGGCTCGCCCACGAAGTTGTGCGCCGTCGTGTAGCGCATGTCCTGGAGGATCGTCCGGTCGACCGAGTCCAGCGCCACGAACGTGCGCGGCGCCTTCGGTTCGGGCGCGGCCGCCGCCGGGGGAGCGGAGGCGGCGGCGCCCGTGACGGCGAGCAGACCGGCGGCGGCGGTGACGGCGAGGGTCCGCAGAGCGGAGGCAAGTCCTGTCATGGGCCCCGTCTATCAGTTCCGCCGACGCCGCAACAGACCGACCGTGCGTTCCCGCCGACGCGGGGAAGGCCCCACCGCGTTCCCTGCGCCACCGTGAGGGACCTGGCCGTGCGTTCCCGCTGCGCGGGAAACGGGCGATCGCGTACGGTCGCCCCGTGACCGACTCCGCGCCCGCCCCCTCCCACTGCGCCGCCTGCGGCACCGCCCACGCCCCCGGCGCCGCCTGGCCCCGCACCTGTCCCGCCTGCGGCCGCACCGCCTACCGCAATCCGCTGCCCGTCGCCGTCGCCCTGCTCCCGGTCGCCGAGGACCGGGGCACGGGGCTGGTCGCCATCACCCGGGCCATCGCGCCCCAGCGGGGCGGCATCGCCCTCCCCGGCGGCTTCATCGACCACGGCGAGGACTGGCGGGCGGCCGTCGTCCGTGAACTCCGCGAGGAGACGGGCATCGAGGCGGACGCGGACGAGGTCCGCCTCGCCGACGCGCTCAGCTCGCCGGACCACCTGCTCCTCTTCGGGCTCCTCCCGCCGCTGCGCGCGCTGCCGCCCTTCACCCCGACCGACGAGACGGCCGCCCTGCACGTCCTGCGCGCACCGACGCCCCTCGCCTTCCCGCTCCACACCGAGGCGGTACGGAAGTGGTTCGCCGGAGCGTACGCCTGACGGGCAACGGGCAACGGGCAACGGGCAAAGGGCCCCGGCCACGAGCAACGAGACCGTCCCGGCGAGGCACCCCGGCGAGACCGCCCGGCCAGGCTCCCCGCCCCCCCTAAGCCCCGCCCCACCCCCGCACCCGTACCGGCAGCCCCGCCTCCGCCACGCCCTCGTCCGTGACGCGCTCCACCACCACCCGCCCGTCCACCAGCCGCGACTGGTACCGCTCGATCTCCGCCGCCTCCCACCCGTCGCCGGTGTCCCGCACCACGAGCCCCCCGCCCGCCCGCCCCGCCGCCGGAGCCCACACCTCGAGCGCGAGCCCCCCGTCCTCGCCCCGCACCGGCAGCACCGCCCCCGCCCGCGCCAGGACCGGCACCCGCGACAGCGGCGCGTCGAGCAGGACCTGCCCCGGCCCCTCGTACGCCCGCCCCGTCGCGGTGTCGTACCAGCACCCGCGCGGCAGCCGCACCGCCCGCCGGTCCGAGCCCCGCGTCAGCACCGGCGCGACCAGCAGCGCGTCGCCCAGCAGGAACGCGTCCTCGCAGTCCCGCAGCGCCCGGTCCTCCGGCGCCCCCCACCACACCGGCCGCACGTACGGCGCCCCCGTCATCCGGGCGAGCCGGGCCAGCGTCTCGAAGTACGGGCGCAGCCGCTCGCGTTCGGCGAGCGCCACGCGCGCGTGCTCCAGCACCTCCGGGCCGAACGCCCACGGCTCCCGGCGCCCCGCGTCGATCGCCGCGTGCGTCCGGAACAGCGGCAGCCACGCGCCCAGCTGGAACCACCGCAGGAACAGCTCCGGCGAGGGGCTCCCGTCGAAACCGCCGACGTCCGGGCCCGAGTACGGCACCCCGCACAGCCCGAGCCCGAGGACCAGCGCGAGCGACGCCCGCAGCCCCGGCCACCCCGTCGACACGTCACCCGACCAGGTGCCCCCGTACCGCTGCATCCCCGCCCAGCCCGCGCGCGAGAAGAGGAACGGCCGCTCGTCGGGCCGCAGCCGACGCAGCCCCTCGTAACCGGCGCGCGCCATCGTGAGCGCGTAGACGTTGTGCGCCTCCCGGTGGTCACCGCCACGTCCCTCCAGGTGGTGCCGCGCCGACCGCGGCAGCGTCATGTCCCCGAAGGCGGCGAAGGAGACCGGCTCGTTCATGTCGTGCCAGAACCCGGCGAAGCCCTGCCGCAGCCGCTCCTCGTACAGCCCGCCCCACCACTCCCGTACCGCGGGGTCCGTGAAGTCCGGATAGGCGCAGTCACCCGGCCGCACCACCCCGTGGACCTCCTCGCCCCGCGCGTCCCGCACGAAGGCCCCGGCCGCCCGCCCCGCCTCGTACACCGGATTCCCCGGCTCCGCCTTCACCGCCGGGTCCACGATCGACACGAGCCGTACGCCCTGCTCCCGCAGTTCCCGCGCGAGCCCCGGCAGGTCGGGGAACCGCTCCCGGTCCACCGTGAAGACCCGGTGCCCGTCGCAGTGGTCGATGTCCAGGTGCAGCGCCGACAGCACAAGCCCCCGCTCCCGGTATCCGGCGACCACCCGGCGCACCTCCCGCGCGCTGTCGAACCCCCGGCGCGCGTGCTGCGGCCCCAGCGCCCAGGACGGCGGCAGCGCGGGCGCGCCCGTCAGCGCCGCCCAGCCGTGCAGCACGCGCGCGGGGGTGCCGACCACCACCCAGCACCGCAGCGGCCCGCCCTCCATCCGCACCTCGCTGGTCCCCGGCCGGTCGTGCCCCGAGCCCGCCCCCTCCTCGCCCTCGGCCAGCGTCACCCGCCCGTCCCACGTGTTGTCGTGGAAGGCCAGGTGCGTGCCCGCGTCCGAGACCACGAACTGCACCGGCATCGTGATGTACAGCGGGTCGTCCCCCGGCGCGAAGCTGCCCTTCGGGCCGGTGTTCCACAGCCGGTACGCCCCGTCCCGCAGCCGCGGTCCCGCCGCCCGCCCGCCGAGCCCGAAGAACCGCGCGTCCGCCGGCACCTCGCTGCGCTGCGCCCACCGCGCCGGACCGCCCGCCACCGGCTCCCACCAGCGCGGCGGCAGGTCCCGCCGCAGCATCAGCCCCCCGGGCGTCCGGATCTCCACCGCCCCGTGCCGCGAGACCGCGACCGTCACCCGCTCCGACACGACCCGCCAGCCGCCGTCCGTGTCCGGCTCCAGCTCGGCCCGCGGATCCGGCTCCGGGGCCGCCGACCCGTCGGCCAGCGCGTACGACGGCAGCGGCTCCGCCCCGTCCCAGCCCCAGAACACGGTGCCGCCCGCCGACACGCGGATCCGCAGCGAGGACCGGGCGAAGCGGACGGTCCCGCCGCCCGGCTCCGCCTCGGCCCCGACCACCGGTCCCGGCACCCGTGCCCGCTCCGCCCCCCGCTGCGGCAGCACCTTCCCGTCCGTACGACGCTGCCGCCACGCCGACCGCACCGCCCGCAACCCCTGCACCGCGCCGAACACCTTCACCGAGCGCACCAGTTCCCGACCGTCCATGGGGCTCACCCTGCCACCCACCTGGGGCGTTGCAGGCTCCGTTCAGTTGCCGTTCACCCGTGGTGGGGGCACATGTTCAACTCTCCGACCATGGGTGGGCAACCCTGGTGCGAAAGCCGCTCACATGGCATCGTCCTGTCAGCCGCGTCACGCGCACACCCCAGCACGTGCGCGGGACACACGCCGACCCCGCGTACAGCCAGGGAGCCACCACCCATGACATCGCCGCAGACCGAGCCGCTCTGGCAGCCGGACGAGGAGCGCATCGCCACCGCCGCCGTCACCCGCTTCCAGTCCTGGGCCGCCGAACACCACGGCGCCCCGGCCGAGGGCGGCTACCCGGCGCTCCACCGCTGGTCGGTCGAGGAGCTCGACACCTTCTGGGGGGCCCTCGTCGAGTGGTTCGACGTCCGCTTCACCACCCCGTACGAGCGCGTCCTCGGCGACCGCTCCATGCCCGGCGCCGACTGGTTCCCCGGCGCCACGCTGAACTACGCCGAGCACGCCCTGCGCGCCGCCGCCGAGCGCCCCCACGACACGGCCCTCCTCCATGTGGACGAGACA
Source organism: Streptomyces sp. NPDC003327 (assembly GCF_053589515.1). Taxonomy (NCBI): domain Bacteria; kingdom Bacillati; phylum Actinomycetota; class Actinomycetes; order Kitasatosporales; family Streptomycetaceae; genus Streptomyces; species Streptomyces sp. NPDC003327. Next base: position 59,359 of record NZ_JBSFSA010000038.1, read on the forward strand.
CACGAGCCGACCCCGGTCACCTGGGCCGAGCTCCGCCGCCAGGTCGGCTCCCTCGCCGCCGAACTCCGCGCCTTCGGCGTACGCCCCGGCGACCGCGTCAGCGGCTACCTGCCCAACGTCCCGCAGGCCGTCGTCGCCCTCCTCGCCACCGCCGCCGTCGGCGGCGTCTGGACCTCCTGCGCCCCCGACTTCGGCGCCCGCTCCGTCCTCGACCGCTTCCAGCAGGTCGAGCCGGTCGTCCTCTTCACCGTCGACGGCTACCGCTACGGCGGCAAGGAGCACGACCGCCGCTCCACCGTCGCCGAGCTCCGCGCCGAACTGCCCACCCTCCGCGCGGTCGTCCACATCCCGCTCCTCGGCACCCCGGCCCCCGAAGGCACCCTCGCCTGGGCCGACCTCGTCGCCGCCGACGTCGAGCCCGTCTACGAGCAGGTGCCCTTCGCGCACCCGCTGTGGGTCCTGTACTCCTCCGGCACCACCGGCCTGCCCAAGGCCATCGTCCAGTCCCAGGGCGGCATCCTCGTCGAGCACCTCAAGCAGCTCGGACTGCACTGCGACCTCGGCCCCCAGGACGTGTTCTTCTGGTACACGTCCACCGGCTGGATGATGTGGAACTTCCTCGTCTCCGGCCTCCTCACCGGCACCACCGTCGTGCTGTACGACGGCAGCCCCGGGTACCCCGACACCGCCGCCCAGTGGCGGATCGCCGAGCGCACCCGCGCCACCCTGTACGGCACCTCCGCCGCGTACGTCATGGCCTGCGCCAAGGCCGACGTCCACCCGGGCCGCGACTTCGACCTCTCCGCCGTCGGGTGCGTCGCCACCACCGGCTCCCCGCTGCCCCCCGACGGCTTCCGCTGGCTCCACGACGAGGTCCGCGAGGACCTGTGGATCGCCTCCGTCAGCGGCGGCACGGACGTCTGCTCCTGCTTCGCCGGCGCCGTCCCCACCCTCCCCGTCCACATCGGCGAGCTCCAGGCCGCCGGCCTCGGCACCGACCTCCAGGCCTGGGACCGCTCCGGCAAGCCGGTGACCGGCGAGGTGGGCGAGCTGGTCGTCACCAACCCGATGCCCTCCATGCCGATCCACTTCTGGAACGACCCCGACGGCAGCCGCTACCGCGACAGCTACTTCGAGATGTTCCCCGGCGTCTGGCGCCACGGGGACTGGATCACGATCACCGACCACGGCTCGGTCGTCATCCACGGCCGCTCCGACTCCACCCTCAACCGTCAGGGCGTCCGGATGGGCAGCGCCGACATCTACGAGGCCGTCGAGCGGCTCCCGGAGATCCGCGAGTCCCTCGTCATCGGCCTGGAGGAGCCGGACGGCGGTTACTGGATGCCGCTCTTCGTGCACCTCGCCGAAGGCGCCACCCTCGACGAGGAGCTGATCGGCCGGATCAAGAGCACCATCCGCGCCGAGCTGTCCCCGCGGCACGTCCCCGACGAGATCATCGAGGTCCCGGGCGTCCCGCACACCCTCACCGGCAAGCGCATCGAGGTCCCGGTCAAGCGGCTCCTCCAGGGCACCCCGCTCGCCAAGGCCGTCAACGCGGGCTCGGTCGACAACCTCGACCTCCTGCGCTTCTACGAGTCCCTGGCTGCCGCCCGCCGCGCCCGCCGCGCCTGACACCCGCAAGCCCGCCCCGCCCGGCGCCGCACCCTCCGGGCGGGGCCGCGCGTGTCCGCCCCGCGCCCGCGCTCATCCGCCGTAGGTCGCCTGCGCGTCCCCCAGGACGTCGGCGAAGTCGGCGGCCAGCCGCCGGGCCTCCGCCGGGGCGAGCGTCGCCGCCGTGATCCGCACGGCGGGCGGCGCGGCGATCCGGAAGCGCGCCCCGGCCGCCACCCACCAGCCGTGCGTCCGCAGCCCGTTCACCACGGCGGACTCGTCCCGCACCGGCACCCACACGTTCAGGCCGCTCGCCCCGACCGCCCGGACGCGGTAGGCGCCGAGGGCGTCGATCAGGGCCCCGCGCCGCTCCGCGTACGCCGCCTCCCCGGCCGCCACGAGCGCGCCCACCGACGGGTCGGCGAGCAGATCGGCCACCGTCTCCTGGAGCACGTGGCTGACCCAGCCTGAGGTCATCAGCATCCGCCCGTCGTGCCGCGCGAGCGTCACCGGGTCGCAGGCCACGCCGGCCCACCGCAGATCGATCCCGAGGTGCTTCGAGACGGTCCGCACCTGCGCCCACCGTCCGAGCCCCGCGGCCGCCAGGGTGTACGCGGCCGCGCCGCCCACCTCCGCGTTGTGATCGTCCTCGACGACGAGCACCTCGGGGAAGTCCCGCAGCACCGCGACCAGTTCGTCGCGCCGCTCCCGGGTGAAGAACGCCCCGGTCGGGCACTGCCCGCGCGGGCTGCACACCACCGCGCGCACCCCGCCCCGCAGCGCGGCGCGCAGCGACTCCGGCACGAGCCCCTCGCCGTCCACCGCGACCGGCACCATCCGCAGCCCCAGCGCGGACACCAGGTCCAGGAGGTGGTGGAAGCCCGGGTCCTCGACGGCCACGGCGTCCCCGGGCCGCAGCTCCGTCGAGAGCAGCCGCGCGATGCAGTCGAGCGCCCCGTGGGCGAAGGTCACGTGCTCCGCCGCCACGCCGTCCCGCTCGAACCACTCCCGGGTCAGGGCCTCCAGGTGGGGGAGGCGCGGCGCCGCGCGGTGCGAGCCGTACACGGGCGGTACGGGCGCCGGCGGCCGCAGCACCGGCAGGAACGCCGGATCGGGGTGGCCGCCGGCCAGGTCCACGAGCCCCTGCGGCACGCGCGGAGGGCGCCGGGACGCCACCGACGGCACCTGGGCCACCACGGTCCCGCCCCGGCCCCGGGTGACGACGAGCCCCCGGCGCCGCAGCTCCTTGTACGCGGTGGCGACCGTCCCGGGACTCACCCCCAGTGCATCGGCGAGCCGCCGTACCGGCGGCAGGGCGTCCCCGGGCGCGAGCCCGCCCTCCGCCACACCCCGTTCGACGGACGCGGCAATCCCCTTGGCCGTCGTCCCTGCGATCGCATATTGTGCTGCCACGTAATCAACTATGTATCAGTACAAAAGAATTGGCAAGGGGGACCGATGAACCGGACCGCAGGAAAGACCCGAACACCCCTCAAGGACCGCGTCCCCGGCGGCCCCGACGGCCGCCGCATGATCCTCGTCGGCTTCATCGACAAGTGCGGCACCGGCCTCTGGTCCACCGCCATGGCCCTCTACTTCACCTACGTCACCGGCCTCGGCCTCGGCCAGGTCGGCCTGCTCATCGGCCTCTCCGGCGCCGCCGGCATCGCGGGAGCCCCCATCGGCGGCCGCCTCGCCGACCGCTTCCCGCTCGTCCGCGTCGTCATCACCTGCCAACTCCTGCGCGCCGCCGCCCTCCTCGCCCTCCTCACCACCGACACCTACGTCCTCCTCGTCCTCTACTCCGCCCTCGGCGCCCTCCCCGACCGCGCCACCAACGTCCTCACCAAGCTGTACGCCGCCCGCGCCGCCGGCCCCGAACGCGTCCGCTACCAGGCCATCAACCGCACCGCCAACAACCTCGGCTGGACCCTCGGCGGCCTCGGCGCCGCCGCCGCCCTCGCCGTCGGCACCACCACCGCCTACCAGCTCCTGCTCGTCGGCAACGCCGTCAGCTACCTGGTGATGACCGTCCTGACCCTGCGCTGCTCCGAACCGCCCGCCCCCTCCCGCACGGTGGCCGCCACCACCGCCGACCCGGCCGCCACCACCGCCAAGGCCAAGGGTCCCTGGCGCGACCGCGGCTTCCTCGCCTTCACCGCGGGCGACGCCGTCTTCTACCTCCACGACTCGATCCTCCAGGTCGCCCTGCCCCTCTGGATCGTCCATGCCACCGACGCCCCCGTCGGCCTCGCGCCGCTCCTCCTGGTCCTCAACAGCGTCCTCGTCGTCGCCTTCCAGGTCCCGCTCTCCCGCTACGGCGCCCACAGCGACGCGGCCCGCCGCCTCTACCGCCCGCTCGCCGCCCTCTTCGCCGTCGGCACCCTCGCCCTCGCCGTCTCCGGCCTCGGCGGCCGGAACGTCGCCGTCGCCGCCCTCGTCACCGCCGCCGTCGCCCTCAGCTTCGCCGAGATGATCCACACCATCGCCTCCTGGGAACTCTCCGTCGCCCTCGCCGACGACACCGCCCAGGGCGCCTACCTCGGCGTCCACGGACTCGCCCAGTCCACCCAGCGCTTCGCCGGCCCCCTCCTCATGACCGCCATCGTCTCCGCGGGCCCCTTCGCCTGGCCCTTCCTCGGCGCCGCCCTCCTCGCCACCACCGCCGGCCAGCACCGCCTCGTCCGCCGCCGCCTCGCCACGCCGTCACTGTCAGTGGCGAAGGTTACGGTGAGTGAGCACTGATCGGAGCGTACCGATCGGCCCGCGCACCAAGGGGGAGACATGACACGCACCGGCACCACCACGACCAGCCTGCGCCGCGCCCTGCGCCGCGAGGTCCCCAGCACCGTCGGCCTCCTCGCCGACGAGCAGGACTTCAGCGCCATGCGCCGCTACCGCACCTTCGCCTTCGACGACCACACGACCTACCTCCGCCAGGTCGAGGCCCTCCTCAAGACCCTCGCCGACGAGGGCGGCCACACCACCGTCACCCTCTTCGACCCCGAGGAGTACGCGGCCTGGTGCACCGAAACGGGCCTCGATCCCGACCTGCCGGCCAGCCGCAGCCGCTTCACCGCCCACCTGGCCGCCACCGGCGCCCGCGTCGACTACACCGGCCAGCCCCTCACCGCCCTCCTGCCCGAACTCGTCGACACCGCCGTCCGCCACGCCACCTGGGAGTACGCCACCACGGTCCTCGCCACCACCGGCGACTGCGCCACCTGCGGCAAGGACATCGGCCGGGAGTCCTTCCACCGCGCCACCCGCCTGCTCACGCGCCTCCTCGAAGCCGCCGACCCCGGCATCCACCACCTCGTCTGCAGCGTCCCCGTCGCCGACGAACAGCTTCTCGCCGTCCTGCACACCACCATCGACGACCACGGCACCGCCCACCACGACACGACAGCCGCCACCGAGTTCACCGCCGTCCTCGCGGTCGGCCTCGCCCTCGGAGCCCCCGGCGGCCTCGTCCTGCGCACCACCGCACCGGACCGCCCCGACCGCCTGCACGGCTGGCGCCTCGGCGACCACACCCTCACCCCGCTCACCGAGGCCGAGGTCTTCGCCGCCTACTGCACCGACGCCCGCACGGGAGAACCCCTCCCGCCCGAACCGGACGTCGAGCACCACGCCGGCTTCCCGCTGGCCCCCGGCCCCGACGACGACTGGAGCGGCCACCACTGACCCCGGACACGCCGAAGGGGCTCCCCGTCCGTCGACGGGAAGCCCCTCCACCACACTCCTACGGCACCGGGATCACTCCCCGGACAGCACCGCCTGCGCGGCGATCCGCGCCTCGTGGGCGGTGTCCGCGGCCCGCGCCGCGGCCGCCGCACGCTCGCACTGCGCCAGCGTGTACTTGGCGAGCGTCGCCCGGACGTACGGAATCGACGCCGCACCCATGGACAGGGAGGTGACGCCCAGACCGGTCAGCACACACGCGAGCAGCGGGTCCGAAGCGGCCTCGCCACAGACACCACAGCTCTTGCCCTCGGCCTTGGCCGCCTCGGCGGACAACGCGACCAGGTCGAGCAGCGCCGGCTGCCACGGGTCCTGGAGCCGGGACACCGCACCCACCTGACGGTCGGCGGCGAAGGTGTACTGGGCCAGGTCGTTGGTGCCCAGCGACAGGAACTCGACCTCCTGGAGGATCGAGCGCGCCCGCAGCGCGGCCGACGGGATCTCGACCATCGCACCGAACTTCGCCCGCAGCCCCGCCTCGCGGCACGCGTCGGCGAAGGCCTTCGCGTCGGTACGGTCGGCGACCATCGGCGCCATGACCTCCAGGTACACCGGCAGGCCCTCGGCGGCCTTCGCCAGCGCGGTGAGCTGCGTCCGCAGCACCTCCGGGTGGTCGAGCAGCGACCGCAGCCCCCGCACGCCGAGCGCCGGGTTCGGCTCGTCGGCGGGCGTCAGGAACTCCAGCGGCTTGTCCGCACCGGCGTCGAGCACCCGCACGACGACCCGGCCCTCCGGGAACGCCTCCAGCACCTTCTGGTACGCCTCGATCTGCTTCTCCTCGGACGGCGCCTTCTGGCTGTCGTCCAGGAAGAGGAACTCCGTACGGAACAGACCCACGCCCTCGGCACCGGCCTCCACCGCCGCCGGCACGTCGGCGGGACCGCCGACGTTGGCGAGCAGCGGCACCTTGTGCCCGTCCGAGGTGGCCCCCGGCCCGCTGGAGGCGGACAGCGCCGCCTTCCGCTCCGCGGCGGCCTGCGTCAGCGCCGCCTTCTTCTCCTCGCTCGGGTCCACGAAGATCTCGCCCGTGGAACCGTCGACCGCGATGAGCGTGCCCTCCGCCAGCTCACCGGCGCCGGGCAGCGCCACGACGGCCGGCACCCCGAGCGCCCGCGCCAGGATGGCGCTGTGGCTGGTCGGCCCGCCCTCCTCGGTCACGAAGCCGAGGACGAGCGTCGGGTCGAGCAGCGCGGTGTCGGCCGGCGCCAGGTCCCGCGCGATGAGCACGTACGGCTCGTCGCTGTCCGGCACGCCGGGCATCGGCACGCCGAGCAGCCGCGCGACGATCCGGTTCCGCACGTCGTCCAGGTCGGCGACCCGCCCCGCCATGTACTCGCCCGCGCCCGCGAGCAGCTCGCGGTAGTGCGAGAACGCGTCGTAGATGCCGCGCTCCGCCGTGCTGCCGACCGCGATCCTGCGGTCGACGTCGGCGATGAGCTCCGGGTCCTGGGCGATCATCGCCTGCGCCTCGAGCACGGCCTGCGCCTCGCCGCCGGCCAGGTTGCCCCGCGCGATGAGGTCCGCGGCCACAGCCTCGACCGCCTGACGGGCGCGCCCCTGTTCGCGCTCCGCCTCGTCGGCCGGAATCTGCTTGGCCGGCGGTTCGAGGACCGCCGTGCCCATGTGCCGGACCTCGCCGATCGCCACTCCGTGGCTGACGCCGACGCCTCGCAGCGTTGTCTCCATCTCACCCGTCTCCGCTTGAGCGGCGGCCCTGCCGCCGCGTTGGATGTCGAACTCCCGGCCGTCCCGAGGACGGACCGGCCTCAGCTCCAGCTGAAGAGCTGGTCACCGGCCTTCACTTCGCCGCTGTCGACGACGTCGCCGAGAGAGTCCGCGGTGGCCTCCAGGGCCACGATCGGGCAGACGGGGGACTTGCCGGCGGCCTCGACCTCGGCCGGGTTCCAGCGCACGACGGCCTGTCCGCGCGTCACGGTGTCCCCCTTGTTCACGAGCAGCTCGAAGCCCTGCCCGTTGAGCTGCACGGTGTCGATGCCGAGGTGCGTGAGGACGCCGTGTCCCTCGGCGTCGACGACCACGAACGCGTGCGGGTGCATGGAGACGACGACCCCGTCGATGGGGGACACGGCCTCGGAGGACTCGCGCACGGGGTCGATGGCGGTGCCGGGCCCGACCATCGCACCGGAGAAGACCGGGTCCGGAACTGCGGCGAGACCGATGGCGCGTCCAGCAAGTGGCGACGTCACGGTTGTCATGGGAAGCCTCCCAGGGGCGGAGATGGTGTGGCGCCGTCACTACCTGTCCAGGACGGCGTACTGTTCTGAAGCCTAAGTCATGAGAAGTCCCGGTTCGCCACGAGATGTACCAGTTGGCGGACCTAGGGGACTACCCGAAACGATTTGCCTCTACTGGCGGTGGGATGTACTGTCGTACTCCTGCCTGACCCCAACGCGGCATTGAGTCGCGGGTCGGCAGCACCCCAACAAGCCAGATCCTAACCCCAGTGGTCTACACCTCTGCGTGCCTCAGCTCGCCGGGGGAGTGGTCGGGGGGCCGGAGAAACCCTGGTAACGTTGGACCCCGCCGGGAACGGAAAGCGCGAAAGCAAATTCCATAAACGGCAGCCCGCTCCAGCGGGTGGCAGAAACCGGAAATCGGGTCTGCTAAGCTAGAAACGAAGGAAGCGCCCGGAGGGCCTGGAAACAGGAACGAAGGAAGCGTCCGCATCTTGAGAACTCAACAGCGTGCCAAAAATCAACGCCAGATTAGTTGATACCCCGTCCATCTTCGGATGGTCGAGGTTCCTTTGAAGAAAAAACACA